>JAEESA010000256.1 GCA_016286115.1 Lachnospiraceae bacterium | reverse complement strand
CTGCCGTAAGGCTTCGGATGCTTCATAAAAATCCACTCGATAAAACGTCCGCCATACCCGGCTCTGGGATAACTTCTTCCCCACTCCTGCATCCCCGTGATGCACAGATCCCGGATCTTGGAAAGACTGCCATCCCGACCGGCATTCAGCAGCGCTTCCGCTACCGCCAGCGTCATCACCGTATCGTCCGTGAAGTTGCACCCCTTCCCGAACAGTTCAAAATTCTTCGTCCAGGGTCCTCTGTCAAACTCAAATCTACTACCGATAATATCTCCCAAAATTGCTCCGTACATATTCGTTCCCTCCTTTTGTTTGCACACTGTTTTCGGTTCTTATGTACCAAGGATACCGAATTTCGATTTTCATATGGTCAACCGCCGGGAGACTTTTATTTTATGATCGCATTTTCATAACAGAAATACTGCTTGCCCTTTTACCGATTCTGTGATACCTTGAGCTCACTTACCGATTTTTCTTTTTGAGAGCGCAGCTCTTGCTGCAATCCGTTTTTCCGGCATTTCGCCGACTTTTTACCGAATGCTTTGCTACTTTTTTATTCTGTGGATTATTGCGCTTTTTGCTATTTACATTGTTGCAGGGCGAAAATGCCCGGAAAGGTATTACTATGTCCAATTTCAATAGAGAATATAAGTCTACAATTTTCACTATGCTGTTTAGCGACAAAGAAAAGCTCAAATCCCTCTGTGAAGCCGTCAGCGGAGAAAAGATCGGCTCCACAGACGATATCATCATCAACACTCTGAAAGACGAGGATGGAGATCGAAGCGGCATTTTCACCAAGCTTCGTAATGATGTTTCATTCATCTTTCAGGGGTTTCTGAACATGTATGAGCACCAGAGCACCTGGACCGAAAACATGCCTATCCGCATGATGTTCTACTACGCCGATCTCTTACGCAGAGATCATCCTGTAAAAACACTCTATCAAAATCCTGCAATCGACCTGGATACACCACGTTTTGTGGTTTTCTACAACGGAGACGAAAAAGCTGATGACTTTGACCGGAAGGAACTCAGACTGTCGGAACATTTCATACGAAAAAGTGAAAATCCGGATGCTGAAATCAAAGTCATGGTTTATAATGTGAATGAGGGGCACAATCGTGAATTGATGGACGCCTGCAACACGCTGAAAGAATACTCTGCATTTGTTGCAATGAGTAAAACTGCTCTCAAGGGAAAGCGCGACCAGCGCGAAAAAGAACAGGCTATGGAAGACGTTTTGGACAAATGCCTGGAAAATGGAATCCTGGAAGATTTCATCCGGGCACACCGGGAGGTGATCGTTATGAGAAGTATCTGGGAATATGACGAACAGGCTCATTATGAGGCACTTCGTGAAGACGGGTATGATGAAGGCTACGCCAAAGCACAGGAGAACCTCATCTTCTCCCTGGTGCACGACGGCGACCTTTCCCTCGAAAAGGGCGCATCCCGCCTGAATCTCTCCGTAGAAGATCTGGAGAAAAAGATGGCCGAAGCCGGGTTCAAGATCCCGGAGTCAGTCTAATAGAATGAAATACTGATTTTCGCACGAATAAGCCACCCGTCAGGGTGGCTTTTCTCAAGTTCAAGGTTCTCTGCTCTAATCGATAACGCAAACAGCCCGGGCAAGATAGCCCGGACTGCTCGCAACACCACAAACACTTAGGTAGGAAAAAACACTGAACTAGATATCTATATCGTAAATCCCCATAAGATCGAGGAATCCGTAAAAATTGTATGGATACCTATTACTACCTTCACTCTTAAAAGCCTTTCCCGAGGAAAAATTGATCACTACGGACCACTGAATTCCGTCCAGCACGCCCGGATCCTCATACTCTTTCTTCCACTCTCCCAGATGAAGATCAGCAAGTGCCTCTAACAATTCAGCCTTTTCCATCAAAATCCCATCATCGTCAAAAGTGATCGTTCTCTTCTCTCCGCCGCTCAGGTATCCGCCATATTCTATGACGATGCTCTGAATATCCTGCAGCTCAATCTTTCAGATCATTTTATTCGAAAAACAAAAAAATTCGATGTAGAAGTCTCGGTAATGGTTTATAATGTCAACAAAGGCCACAACCAAAAGCTGATGGATGCCTGCCAGACGCTGAAAGAGTATTCGGAATTCGTGGCCATCACAAATGCCGCCCTTGAAGGAAAGAAAACTCAGAGTGAGAAAGTGCAGGCCATGGAGCAGGCATTGACCGAGTGTCAGGAAAAAGACATTTTGAAGGATTTCATCCAGGCCCACCGGGAGGTGATCATTATGAGAAGTATCTGCGAATATGATGAACAAGCCCACTATGAAGCTTTGCGCGAAGACGGGTATGATGAAGGCTACGCCAAAGCACAGGAGAACCTCATCTTCTCCCTGGTGCACGACGGCGACCTTTCCCTCGAAAAAGGTGCATCCCGTCTGAACCTCTCCGTAGATGATCTGGAGAAAAAGATGACCGAAGCCGGGTTCAAGATCCCGGAGTCAGTCTGATAGAATGAAATCCCGATTTTCGCACGAAAAAGCCACCCGTCAGGGTGGCTTTCTCTCTATTGCATTCTATTCGCTACTCTTGCTGCAGCCTCGCGGATTTCTTCAACCGGCCGATCGATCAACTCCGCAATCTCTTCCGGAGTTTTCCCTTTACGAAGAAGCGTGGCAACTATCATAGCTAATTCCTCAGCCTTTCCCTCAGCCCTGATATCAGCTTCCCAGCAATTCATCGACATATATTCTCTTTTCCATTTCCGATTGTCACGAGCTTCCTGAACTTCCTGTTCGATTTGCATAGTCAGCTCATCCTCCGCCTGATGGGTGATCAAATATCGGCAGAAACAACGAAACGCTGTAGGATAATTCGTCGTATCGCCTTTTGCATTTACAAAGATTTTGTGTGCGCCGTCCCGGAGAAGAATCTCCGGATTCTCGTGGCACATGTTTTCAAAGTGGTAAATCGAGAGATTATTTCCAAACAGATCATCCAAACAAATGAAAATGACATAAGTCTCGTTCAGTTCATCGAAATCATTGCCCCGGTCCAGATGGTCCAAGTCGATCATCCCCTGATAATATCTGGCGCGTTTAGGCAAATTTCTGTCGAGCCTGGTCTGCATCTCAATGTCGTAGACCTTCTCATTTTCGTCCACCGCGTAAATGTCCAGACGAATACCTCTGGATGATTTAGTGATCTCGATTGGATACTCCGCCACCTCCACCTGCACATCCTTGATGGGAATCCCCGTAATGATCCTGATGACCTTCGCAGCAAGATCAGGCCGCTTCATCATGATCTTGCAAAACAGGAAATTTGACGTAAAATCCAGTTTTGCAAATTCTTCCTCCGCAGCCCTTTGTGCTGCATCCGAGAATTCCCCCACATAAAACTTATTACTTTCTTTCAATGACTTTCCTCCTTACCTAAATAGTCTGGCAGGAGTCAAATCATTATGGTTGCTCCTGCTGAAAAATGGGTGATTAAAAGCAGGAGTAACTGAACGAACTAGATTAGAAGATGATCAGATAATTGAAAACCTCTGCTTTGCGAATACTATAGCACAAGTGCCACAGATAATTCAACGGTTAAATCCCCCTCTCCTTCTTTATCTATGCAACTATCGTCGGAAAAGGCATTTCTGAACCAACTTGGTTCAGTTTTATACCAGATGCTCTGACACTGCTTTCAAAATCCTTGATAAGCAAGGCAGTCTCTTTTTTTAGATAACGCAAACAGCCCGGGCACGATAACCCGGACTGTTCGCAACACCACAAACCCTTAGGAAGGAGAAAAAACACTTAACTAGATATCTATATCGGAAATTCCCATCACTCCCCCTTCACTTCCTCCGGATGCTCCTTCTCCCATCTCTCCAGATCGGAGAAAAATCGCTCCAGCACTCCCACCTGCACCTGATCCAGGAAGCCATACACCTTCCCCTTCAGTTCATCGGGGATCCCGAAAAACGCCTCCGCCATAGCCCCTGCAATGGCTGCGATGGTGTCCGTATCTCCCCCCAGAGACACCGCATTCCGCACCACATCCTCGAAACTCGTTCCGTCCATGAAGCTCCGCAGTGCCTTCGGCAGCGAATCCATGCAAGACTCCACATGATCATGCTTCTCTCGCATTCCCTCCAGCGATTCGGAAAAATCATATCCGAACTCCCGGATCACATACTCCGCGATCTCCTCCTTCGTCCATCCCGTCCGCGCGAGAAAAATCACAGCCGCAGTGCACTCCGCTCCCTTCACCCCTTCCGGATGATTGTGAGTCACCTCCGCCGTTACCCGCGCCACCTCCCGGGTACGCTCGATGGTATCGTAAAGCCATCCCGCTGCGCTCACCCGCATGGCAGATCCGTTCCCCCAACTGCCGTAAGGCTTCGGATGCTTCATAAAAATCCACTCGATAAAACGTCCGCCATACCCGGCTCTGGGATAACTTCTTCCCCACTCCTGCATCCCCGTGATGCACAGATCCCGAAGCATGGAAAGACTGC
>JAEESA010000255.1 GCA_016286115.1 Lachnospiraceae bacterium | reverse complement strand
GAACTGCAGGATACCATTTCCTACTTCAGGGATTGAGCATAAGAACGCGGATACATTTGAGAGCCGGGGCGGAAACGCCCCGGCCTTTTGTTCGCGCGCCATGGGCGCGCTCTAACGGGTGAAAGTCCCGAGTACGCGTAGGCAACGACGAAGTACATAGCTGAACAGCAAGGGTGTCCATCGCGAGGTGGGATCTGAAGGAAGCTGTAGGCAAACCCTTGGCCTGACGGACAGGAACCACATATAAGGCTGGGAAATACGGATAAGTCGGCAAAAGACGATGAAGTCCAAAAGTTGCTGGAAGTACCAGTAAATGTGGCAGGTAGATGAGGGGAAAGAGCGTGCACCTTAAGCGTGGAGGTCTCACAGACGGTCTCATTAGCCGTAGTAACAACGAACTGTGAGAAGTCAGCAAAGCCCATAGTAGTGAAGATGTTCCTGTAATGGGAACGGAGCGAAGGGGCGAACAATCAATCAGTTGAAGTACGTTCCACTTCGTAGCCGGAGCAACGTCTGTCGATAACATCAAAGGCGGCAAAGGCAAAAGGGGCAGAAAGGAAACAACGCATGGACACAAGTAGTCTCATGGAGCAGATACTGAGCAAAGATAACCTCAATGCGGCGTATCTGCAAGTCGTCAGGAACAAAGGCGCGGCAGGAGTCGATGGGATGACCGTCGAAGAACTTGGCGCATACCTTTCGGAAAACGGCGAAAGCATCAGGGAACAGCTGCGGACAAGAAAATACAAGCCGCAGCCAGTCAGAAGGGTGGAGATACCGAAGCCAGATGGCGGGGTTAGGAACCTTGGAGTACCCACAGTAGTTGACCGCTTTGTGCAACAGGCGGTGGCACAGGTGCTCACTCCTATCTTTGAGGAGCAATTCCACGACCATAGCTACGGATTCAGACCCAACCGGTGTGCACAGCAGGCGGTCCTGAAAGCATTAGAGATGATGAATGACGGGCACAGCTGGATCGTGGACATCGACCTTGCGAAGTTCTTTGACACAGTAGACCATGACAAGCTGATGACGATCTTCGGACGAACGATCAAAGACGGGGATGTCATATCGGTGGTAAGGAAGTTTCTTGTCAGCGGAGTGATGATCGATGATGAGTATGAAGATACCATAGTCGGTACACCCCAGGGAGGAAATATTTCGCCGCTGTTAGCGAACATCATGCTCAACGAACTAGATAAGGAATTAGAAGCAAGAGGGCTGGATTTCGTCCGATATGCAGACGACCTTATCATCATGGTCGGAAGCAGACAGGCGGCAGACAGAGTCATGAAGAGTGTGACTCGCTTCATTGAGGAGAAGCTTGGATTGAAGGTCAATGCCGAGAAAAGCAAGGTCGATAAGCCGAAAGGTGTCAAGTATCTCGGGTTTGGATTTTACTTTGACTCATTTGCCAAAGCATTCAAAGCCAGACCGCATTCGAAAGCAGTAGCGAAGTTTAAGGCACAGATGAAGAAACTGACATGCAGAAGCTGGGGAGTGAGCAACGCCTATAAGGTGGAGAAATTGAACCAGCTCATCCGAGGATGGATTAACTATTTCAGAATCGGAAGCATGAAAGGACTGTGTGAGCGGTTAGACAGCAACATCAGATATCGTCTGAGGATGTGTATCTGGAAGCACTGGAAAACCCCAAAGAACAAAGCGAAGAACCTGATAAAGCTTGGGATACCTGCATGGTCAGCGTGGAAAACGGCGTATCTACATGGTTACGCGAAGCCGGCGAGATGCTGGGATGTACACCAGGCAATAAGCAATAAGAGATTAGCCGTCTTTGGGCTAATCTCTATGACGGACTACTACACCGAGAGGTGTGTTACTTGTTAAGTTGATTGAACCGCCGTGTACCGAACGGTACGCACGGTGGTGTGAGAGGTCGGGAATTCCTCCTCCGAGGAATTCCCTCCTACTCGATTCGGCGGAAATCATCTTAAAAAACCTTAAAAAACAGAAACCCGGGCTATGAAAAGTCCGGGCTTTGTTGTAAAATAATGGTATGCGAACCCCATTACATTTACAGCCTGATTATACAGCATATCGGGGCTGTTATCAAATCAAACTTCCGTTAGAAATGGAACACATGATCCCGGCTGACGATCCGGTCCGTCTTCTGAGTGCATTCGTGGAGGGAATGGATCTTTCGGAACTGTATGCCACGTATGACAGGATCCGGAAAAATCAGGCGTCACCGAGTCAGATGCTGAAGATCATGATCTACGCTTCCATGAACCGTCTGTTTTCCAGCAGGGACATCGAGACCGCTTGCAAAAGGGACATAAACTTTATGTTCCTTCTCGAAGGAATGCCCGCGCCAGACCATGCGACTATTGCGAGATTTGTCTCCCTTCATCTTTCTGCCTGTTCCAAGGATCTTCTTGCCAACGTTACCTCCGTTCTTCACGAACTGGGAGAGATTTCGGGAAAGACGATATTTATTGATGGCACAAAGATTGAATCCCGTGCCAACAAGTATACCTTTGTCTGGAAAAAGTCTGTCACGAAACATCAGGTCCGTCTGTTTGAAAAGATCATTTCTTTCATCGAAGAATGTGAAACTTTGTACGGAATTAGGGTGGTCTATAACGGCAAAGCAACGCTGCACACCATGAAACGGCTGCGCAAAAAACTCTATCAGATGAGGGAGGAAGAACAGATCGCCTTTGTTTACGGGAACGGTCATCGTAAAAGTCAGCTGCAGAAATCCATTGAAATACTGGAAGGATATATAAGCAAGCTAAAAGAATACACAAAACATCTTCATATCTGTGGGGAGCGGAACAGTTATTCCAAAACCGATCCGGATGCGACATTCATGCGTCTGAAGGAGGATGCCATGCTGAACGGGCAGTTAAAGCCAGCCTATAACCTTCAGCACGGAGTTGACGCGCAATACATCACATGGCTTGGCTTGAGCAGTCATCCGACAGACGTGCTGACGCTTGTTCCGTTCTTGAAAGACATGGAGAGCCATCTTCCTTTCCAATACAAGGAGATTGTTGCAGATGCCGGATATGAAAGCGAGGAAGCCTATGTTTTCATAGAACAGAATGGACAGGAATCCTATTTGAAGCCGCAGGATTATGAGATCTCAAAAACGCGGAAATACCGTCAGGATATCAGCCGGAGAGAAAACATGACATATGATTCCGAGACGGACGAATATATATGCTCAAACGGAAGAAAACTCAAGCCGATATATGACCGGCACAGCAAGAACCGGAACGGCTATGTAAGCACAGTGACCGTATACGAATGTGATGGCTGCCAGGGATGTCCTTTTAAAGACAAATGTATCCGCGGCAACAACTGCAAGACCCCAATGGAGGAACGAAACAAGCGTCTGAACGTCTCCAAGGTTATGAAGCAAAAGCGCCAGGAAACACTGGAAAGAATAACAACGAAATATGGGACCCAGCTCCGAATGAACCGGAGTATTCAAGCTGAAGGCAGCTTTGCTGTCATAAAGGAAGACATGAACTTCCGCCGCTATCTTTACCGGGGGAAAGAAAATGTGCTGGCACAGAGCGTTCTTCTGGCCATTGCTTATAACATCAACAAGCTTCATTTCAAGATTCAGGGAGGCCGAACAGGTCAGTTCCTGACCGAACTGAAAGCTTCATAAAATTTTGACCAGCCAAAATGGTAATAAGGAAGGGGCGCTTATTCAACGGGCGGCTTTAGTTGGAGTCTGCTGAATTCAAAAATACCACAGAAACCATGCCTTAAATTGGAAAAATCCGGCCGTCAGGGCCGGATTTTCACCTATTAGAGAGGGCTGTCGCAACATCTATTGCGACAGCCCCCTGCATTATTTCCCGTTTCCGGACTTTTTTTACTGGAGCTGCGAAGCCACCTCTGCGGCGAAATCCTCCTGCTTCTTTTCAAGGCCTTCGCCGGTCTCGAATCTCACAAATCTCTTCACCGTAATCTCGGTGCCGTTGTCCTTCGCCACCTTGTCAAGATAAGCCATGACTGTCTGCTTTCCGTCCTCGGCCTTTACATAGACCTGATCGTTAAGGCAGATCTCTTTGAACTGCTTGGAAAGGCGGCCCATAACGATGCCCTGGATGACCTTTTCGGGCTTCTGGGATTCCTTGGGATCGTTCTTGATCTGAGCTTCGATGATCTCCTTTTCGTGAGCCCTGAACTCTTCACTGAGCTCCTTCTGGGACACATATTTGGGATTCATGGCGCAGACCTGGAGAGCCACATTGTGGAGCGCTTCCTTTATCTCATCGTTCACGACGCCGCACTCCGCATCCACCAAAACGGCGATCCTGCCGCCGCCGTGGACATAGCCGGCCACTACTCCGTTCTGCTCTTCCACCTTTTCAAATCTTCTGATCTTGATGTTCTCTCCGATCACGGCCACCATTTCAACCCTGGCTTCTTCCACGGTCTTGCTCTGATCCTTTACCCACTTTTCAGCCATGAAGGATTCGAGATCTGCGGCGGATGAACCTGCTGCCTGCTGGGCCACATCCTCC
>JAEESA010000254.1 GCA_016286115.1 Lachnospiraceae bacterium | reverse complement strand
CGTCGCCGCTGCCGCCGGAACCATCGCCGCTGCCGCCGGACCCGTCGCCGCTGCCGTCACCGTTTGCGGCTGCTGCCGTATCCATAAGATCCTTCAGCTCTTCCGCGCTGGTCGTTCCGCCGGATTTATCCTTCTTGTTCACGACCTTCATCACGCCCTTTTCGTCTCCGGCGTCCGCAGCGGCCCTGGCGATATTGTCGTAGTCATTCATAAACTTGTCTTCGCCGCCGCTCTCCGTCGTTTTATTGATCATCTCATCCTTGCCGTCCTTCGCGCTTAAGTCGTTGACGCCATCCATGAGATTACTGATATCTTCCGTATTTTCGGCTTCGTTTCCGGAAGTTCCTTCTGCCTCCTTTTTCTGGTTGATCATGTGATCGTACCGGTTCGCAAGATCCGGGTCGTCATCCTCGATCGCGTCTTCCTTCAGTTTCTCCAGAAGAGAAACGTCCGCGCTGTCTTCCGAGAGGCCCGCCTTCTTCGCAAGCTGGTCCATCAGGCCTTTCAGCCACTGGATATGCTGATCCCAGATGTTCATTTTTTTGTCCATCCAGGTCTTGTTTTCGGTCTTCTCCTGTTTCTCCAGGATCCCGCGGTAGGTCAGCGCCCAGTCCAGCTGCATATACCGTACATATTCCAGCCCGGTCTTCGGATCCACACGATCCGTTTTGCCGGTGATGAAGCTCTGCAGCTCCGCGACCGCCGAGACAAGCACGTTTTCATCCGCATCCAATATCGCCTTCTGGCTTTCCTCCGAGGCGCCCTCCGAGATGCCTTTGGTGTATTCCGGGTTGCACTTCTGCAGGATCAGTTTGCCGACCTGCTTGTTGCTTTCCTTCAGAAGACACACTTCCAGCTCCGCAAGCTCACGGTCCTGTTCCTTGATCACGCCCTGGCCGATGTTGTTGAGGTCGATCACGCCCGTGACGAGCATGTCTTCGATCGAACGTCTCTTTTCCGGTGTGATCGGCTCTCCGTTGAGTTCGTCCGTTTCGCCGATCGACTGCCCCTGCAGAAGATACTGCCGTTCATACAGCTCCTGCGACATCACGGAGGTGCCGGAAGTAAGCTGTAACGCACCGTACTTCGCGAAGCTTACGCGGCAGTTCGCGATACTCTGCGTGATCGCATCCATATAGGAATCCAGCGGCTCAAAATTCTCCATGCTTCCGCTGTAATCATTTCCGTTCTTGATCCAGGTGTAAAGCTGGGCCAGCCGGGCTGTCTGCGCATCCTGCCCGAGGAACCGATAAACTTCGGTACGCCGGGTGGCATCGGTCTTTGTCATGAGATCCATGACGACCTCGCCCTCTTCCTTCTTTTCCTCCGCCTGGTAATCCTTATACAGGCCGAACTGCAGCGCCACGATCACCTTGTCGCACCGGTCAGTAAGCTCATTCCGGCCGTTTCCGATATCCTTATACGCGCCCTTCTGCTCGATCAGAGCAGCTTCCGTCAGATAGATATGCTGCTGATCCCGGGCCGAAAGAGAAGTCTTGTTCTTTAAGGCGTCATACTGGTCTTTTATGGGCTTCAGCTCCGGAAGATTGATAAAGTCGTAGATATTCGGATTGCCGAAAAGATCGATGGGCTCTCCGGTCGCCGGATCCCGCGGGACCCCGTCCTCGCCGATGACCACGCTGATCCAGAGATTTCCGATCCCCGCGTCATCCGTAAATTCTCCCTTATTGGTTTTCTCGACTTCCTCCACGCTGCTGGCCTTCTGGATATTCACCCAGGGCTTTGACTGGTCGTCCGCGATCTCCGAGGAATACCACGCCGTGTCCTGCTCGTCCCTCTTCTGGGTCTGCTTCGCCAGCGTGTAGATATCCGGCGTCATCGCCTTTTTTGCCACGAGATAGGTGCCGACAAAAAGGTTCGCGCTGTTGACCTGATTCTTGATCGTAAAAGTCTTGTAGCGGATCATTCCCGGCTTAATCTTGTGATCCTGATCCACAGCCTTGTTATAGGAGCTCTGGTCGTACCCGGGACGTTCTTCATAGCCATATTTGTATCCGGACTTCGTTTCCTTTACTTCTTTCTTCCAGTCCGAAACCTTTTTCTCATCCTCCGCCTTCTTTTCGGCTTCCGTTTTCTGCGCATAGACGCTGCTTCCGACCGCGCCGATCGTGATCGACCCACCCAGCGCCGCTACAAGAAGAAGCGCGATCCATTTCTTATTCGATTTTCTCATGCGCTCCTCCTTTCCGGGATCCTACATCCCTCTATTGCATTCTGTTGCCCCAGCCGCCGGTGTAATTCGGCTTTAAGAACTTCTTCTCCACCAGCCAGCTCGGTTCAAAGCTACTGTCGATGTATTGGCAGGTGATCCTGTTATATCCGTTGTAATACAGAGGTCCGTAGCGCTGCGTCGCTTCATCAGCCGACCTTTTCTGCAGCACACTCCAGTAATACTCATAGATCTTTTCCTCTACAGCAGTGTCCAGATATTCCTGCGCGGAGAGCTCCTTCGTCGCTTCCTTCGCAATCTCATTTATAGCCTGGGCAGAAAGGGAAACCACATTCGGATGGCTCTTGATATAGGCGCTGAAGGCCGAGGTCAAAGCCACATCGGCTTCATCCTTATTCTTTTCCATATAAGCTTCTTTCAGCACATTCTTTACACCGCTGCTGTTATCGTAAAGTACATACACTGTTGCATACCACTGACCCCTGATTCCATCAATACCCCAGTGAGAGATCCCGGATTCATTTCCGTAGTTCCACGAATTCTTCTGTACGGTGTAAAAGAACTGCTTTGCCAGCCATTCCATGGGTCCGATCTGATAATGAAGTTCCATCATGCCCTCTCTCGACTGGCCCCGGAACCATAAGGTACGAAAGATTTCCCAGTAGTCAGCAATTCCGGCGAGCCTGTCTGTTCGGGACTTGGTATAGAAATCCAGATACTTCTTGGTGTTCGGATTGGACTTAAAGCCCTCGTCGAGGATGCTCTGCATCAGCTTATCCTTATTGCTGTCGAGCATCTTCTTCATCTGCTGCGCCATCAGAAGGAGCCGTGTCGTATCATCCTCTTTGGCCGTATCCTTCGCGGTCTTGGCCGCTTCCTGCTGCGCTGCCTCCTTCTCGGCTTTCTCCGCGGCGCTCATCGCTTCCTCTTCCTCTTTCTGCTTCTGCGCCAGCGCGCCGTTCCACAGGTCATAGTATGGTTTTTCAACCATCATCTCCTGCTTGGAGGTGCTTAGGATCGCGTCATAGACCGGTTCCTTTTCCGCGCTGTAGAAACGGATGAGGAGATTGGTCATATCCTGATCCGATACCGCCACATAATCGAAGGGCGTCGTGACCTCGATCAGTTCGTCGGAGTACAGATACTTTTTATTGTCCGCGGTCAGGACGTTGTAGTAATACAGATCCTGCGTATCATCGGGCTTCGGCGTGATCCTGGTCATGCCGACGGACATCACGTCCTCCGTCTCGTATTTCCCGATGGTCACATATTCTTTTGCGTCCTCTTCAAACCCGGTCGCCAGATTCAGCTGCCCGCTGGAAACAGAGGGATCGATCTCGCAGTCTCCGACCACGGTATCTCCGTTATATAATCGGACGAGACATTGATCGATATCACTCTTCGCCAGAGTCAGGTGCTTTAACCCCTGATCCACAGGAGTCTTGCTCCCGATCATGACCCGGTCGCAGATCAGCGCGAAATGCGTTGCCTGCACTTCATAATCCTTCGGAATATCCACATAGAGAATAAACGCTTCATCATCCACAAGGTACTTGATGGAATAGGTTGCGCCTTCCGCGTATACCGGCGTCAGTCCCTGCGCAGCCGCTTTTGCCGCATCCCCGGGATCCACCGATCCGCCTTCAAAGTACTGTGACAACCCGCCGCAGGTCAGCCGTTCAAAGCTGTACAGAGATTCCGTGTAGGTGGAAAGCGCGCTGTTCAGCGAGTCCTGCGCGGATTCGTATTCGCTGACTTCCCCGTCGTATTCCGTCTGCTCCATCTGGCCCAACAGGCACAGGACCTCATCCTTGACGAGTTTTTCCGCGAGCTTCTGCCGGTTATCTCTGGCTTCCATGTACGCCGTACGGTCCTCGATATAGTTGTCGTAGGTATCCTCTACCATCGACTCGACATCCGAGATGGTATTCGCGAGTTCCTTCTGCGTCGTGACATAATCCAAGGCGTTATTGTAGAGCGTATAGGGCTCGTTTTCCACATAGCGGATACCGTCGATCTCGCCCTTGAACCATTCCCTCGGGATCTTGATGAACAGGATCCTCTTTTTGCCCTGCCATTTTTTGTCGATGTCCTTCAGGAACTTGTCATACGCTTTCTTAAAGGCTCTCTTATTGATCCGCTGCCCGTCCATGGCCTGCTGGATATAGCCGCTGAGCGCGCCGATGAATTTGCGGTAGTGCGAAGTCATCAGCGAATAATTCACACGAAGGCTGATCTGCTGCACTTCGTTGGCGTTGCTCGCCTCATAGACGGATTCGTCGTGATTGATCGTGTAATTCTTCAGACTGTCCAGGATGTCCCGGTTTACATTCATCGTCACAAAAGGATCCTGGAAGCTGTATTC
>JAEESA010000253.1 GCA_016286115.1 Lachnospiraceae bacterium | reverse complement strand
AAAAGGAAGGCGGAGCATAACATAAAATGGATCGCGGCCTGGAACAAGTGGCTGAATACACAGGACCCCAATGCGGGCATGGATCCTTTTGAACAGAATATGGAGGAAAAGAAGGCGAGACGTGCGATCATGAGCTATTATTTACGGTTCATGAGGGACATGGTCCGTACGCCCATGCCATATGAGAAAGAGATGTACTGTACCACGCCTGCCCAAGCCTTTGCAAAAAGGGATCCCATAACCTTCCTGAATCTCCAGAACGCGGCGGATGGGATAGAGCTTATCAAACAGAAATTCGGGGACGAGATGGAGACCGTGGAGCGGGATCTCGGCGACCTGTATGCGTTCGAGGGAACCGTAGACGCACTGAAGAAAGTTGTTTCATGTGAGTTAAAGGATAGCAGGGAACATCTTAAGAAATATCGGACGTACTATAAAGTGATGGATCAGGAGCATGAGAAGGCCCTGGGTAAGAAGATGGGGGTCAAAAGCCTCGAGTCCAAGAATCATTATGAGATCTTTAAGCATACGGATCCCATGCTCTATACGGCGGCTGTAGAGCAGGATGGAATAATGCAGAAAAATGTCAGTAAAGAGACGAAGGAAATTGAAGACAGTCTCCGGAAAAGGCAGAAATTGCAGCGAGAAGAGCCACAGGATTTCTTCCATACTCCTGCCGGTTGGGCTGCGCATTTGATGGAACTGGATAAGATTTCATTCGGAGAGGCCAATGAAATTGCTTTTTTCTGCCATAAGGCCATGACATCGAATACAGTGGATGGCCTTTCGGAAGAGGAGGTAAAATCCGTCACAGAGTCTTTGGAAGTGGTCCTCGGGAAACTGGTTTCCTTTGATCCGGCAAAAATTACGCTGCAGGAGATCGTCGCAGAACCCAAGTATTACAAAACGATCTCGCTTTTCCTTGGAGAAGTCCCGGGTGCGATCCTGGATTTCTATAAGGATGCCCAAAAGAAATATCCCAATGCCTGCAAATACAAGGAAAGCGACATCATGCAGGTGGAGCTGCTGAATCGTAATGCTCCGATGATAAAATCTACGATCGATCTGATGCTGGAGTTGGTGCTGGAGAGTGGGAAATATGTCAATTACCCACGGCCCGAGGGCACGTGGGCTTGCGACTCCCCTGTAGTTCGTGTTTAAACTCCTACATTTTATCGGTGTGACTTCCGTGAGGTCGCATTGACGGGGTGATTGACAACACCCCTTGCATGGAAGATATACTCCCACACATCTGCATCAGGTACTAAACTTCCCATGCAATGCAGTTTAAATACGTTATGTACGGTTAAGATTTTACATCATGCCCGATTTAGCATGACAACCCGGAATCTTTTCAAAGAACAAAAGGTGCCTTCAGCGATATAATCGCCCAACGGTTTTCCTTATGTATGTATTATAACACAACCATGTGTTCGATACAAGAGTAAACAGGCTCCTCCCACCGCCTGAAGGCAGTGGGTTTCCGCCATAACAAGCCGAGGTTATTAAATTATGAAATAATATTGATATTTTTTCTTGGTCTTCCGAATATCGAGTACCATACCGAGTACCACGGGAGTACCATTTTTCTCTCCTTATTATCGTTTCCTGCGCGAAATTCGCAGCGCGAAAGCGCTTTCCTCTGCGAATTTCTGCGCATCCTCGCGGAGCGATTAAAGAAACGATGATCAAATCATCGTTTCTTTAATAAAATACCACACAAGAGCCCCGTTTTCAATGTAATGAAATTGTAAAAAAATGTAAAACTTATTCGCTTTCTCTTTCCATATATAGGGTGATATTATGGGGAACAGGATAAACAATATGCAGCAAGCGGAGGTTGATATGGAGCAGAATAAAAAAGGTTGGTTGGGAGCATTGATCATCGGGCTGAGCGTTGTGGCAAGCTGCGTGGCGCTTGCTTTCGGGCTTGCGAACTTCAGGTCGGAGGGCACGCATCTGATCAGCGCGACAGGAAGCGCCAGCGTGGACTTTGAAGCGGATACGATCATATGGAGAGGGTACTTTACCGCCACGGATTACACATCCCGCGGGGCCTATTCCAAGATCAAGAGCGACGCTGAACGCGTTAAGGAATATCTGACCAAGGCAGGGATCACGGACGATGAGGCAGTTTTCAATTCCGTGGATATCGGCAGAACCTACCGGCAGATCTATGATGAGAACGGGGATTACGTCGGTTCCGAAGAGGACGGCTATGAGCTTACGCAGAGCGTGATCGTCACTTCTTCCGACCTGGATAAAGTGGAGCAGATCTCCAGAGACATCTCCAGTCTCCTCGATCAGGGCGTAGAGCTGACCTCGGATTCCCCGGAATACTACTATTCCGGACTGGAGACTCTGAAGTTGGATCTGATCGACAAAGCTTCTCTTAACTCAAAGGAGCGGATCGATATCATTGCAAAGAACAGCGGGGCAAAGCTCGGCAAGCTGAAGAACTCCAGCCTGGGCGTATTTCAGATCACGGCCAAGAATTCCGGGACCAGCAGCTACTCTTATGACGGTGCGTTTGATACCACGTCGAGATATAAAACGGCCACCATCACGGTGAAGCTGGAATATGATCTCAAATAAGTGACATCACATAGATCTGGCAGGGATTGTTTTCATCCCACAGCGTGGGGAAGACTTCGAATTCCTTAAAGCCCAGCGCAAGATAGAACCTGTTGGTTCTGTCATAATCCTCATATTTTCCCATTTGAACCGTCTTTACCTGAAGGAAGGAATAGCCGCTCGCAGCGGCTATTTCCTTTGCATGGGTAAACAGCTTCCTTCCGACACCCTTTCTGTGGCATTCCTTAAGAACGCCCATCACATGCAGTTCACAGGTGTCTTTGCCGGTTTCTTTTAGGCTGATAAAGCCGACCGGCCGGTCTTCTTCATACGCCGCGACAAACGGCATTTCGGCGCTTTCCCTGATATAGGTTTCCCGTGATTCGGGGATCTCAAACCAGTCCGTCAGGGCTTCCAGGATCGTGCGCGCGATCTCTTTTTTCTTTTCCTTATCTTCTATTATTCCGGTATCCATTTTGTCTTTCCCTTTTTCGTATTTCTTACCAGATCCTGATCCGGTCTTCCGGCGCGAGATACATGCCGTCGCCCTCATGGACATCATATTGTTTCAGGAACTCATCAAACTGCTGCAGCGTCATATTGACGCGAAGATACGCCAATGGATGCACATCAATTGACATGGTGTTTATTTCGTCCTGATGGGTCGTCTGATTCTGCCAAAAACCGGCGTATGTGCGGAAATACTTATCATAGTCGAAGCCATCCCTGCTTTCCGCCAGCTTCAGGCCGATCGCGATCCCGCCCATGTCCGCGGTGGCTTCTCCGGACAGGACCGAGCCCGCGCAGTGAGCCTCCGGTACGGGCCAGATGCTGTCTAAATAAGCATTTACTTTATCTACTCTGGCGAGGAAGTTGTTGTAATCCTCTTCCTCAAACCATCCATAAGGCTTCTCCTCCGTAGCCACGCGATTCCCGTTCCCGTCAAACTGCACGCCAAACGGGTCAAAGCCATGGGTCAGTTCATGCCCGATGATCAAGCCGATCCTCCCCAGCTTCTCCTCTATGGACATGTCCGTTGTATAGGTCAATTCGTCCACCATTCCCGCGCAGATAAAGAATTCGTTGAAATCCGCCTGGTAAAAGGCATTCACCCACCTGGTGCCAAGATCCGGGAACTGATCGTACGGCCAGTCCGTCCTGTCCACCGGCTCTCCGACATTACTCCGCATGGCTTGCAGTCCGCGGTTTTCCGCTTCGGCAAAAGCTTCAAAAAATGACTTTTCTTTGTCCAAAGTAAGGTAAGAGATATCCTTGATCTGATCTGCGGATAAGATCTGGAATGTCATCATATCCAGCTTTTCCTCCGCCTTCTTTTTTGTCGCGTCAGAAAGCCAGTCTTCGTGCAGAAGAATGTTGCGGAAGCCCTCCTTGATCTCCATCGTCAGTGCGGTAAGGTCTTCCTTTGTTTCAGGGTCTACAAAGTATTCCATGTACGCGCTGTCTGTTGCGCTCGCCGTGAACCCATTAATGGCATCATAGTAAGCGTTCTTTTCCATTTCCTCCTTGATCTCTTCTTCTGTATAGGTTTCGTCCCATTCCACATGGGAGGGATCCGCCGCATCCACATCAAGGTAACCCTGCGCCTGCGCCGCCGCCTCAAAATCCAGGAAGTTCACGGAGGCAGCTGCCGTCTGCGCAACGAGCCAGGCCTTCAGGCTTTCCAGATTTTCTGCGGTATAAAGCCGGTCCAGCGCCTTTACATACTTAGGATACACAACATCAAAAGTTCCTTTCGTGATCCCATAGCTTTGAAGCTTTTTCTCCATGGGGAAATTTTTGCACATGGAGACAACCTCTGCATAAGACATGATATTCTCGGCCTTTTCAACATAATCAAAGGAACGGAAGATCTCATCCTCAAAAGCAAAGCACTTGCTCAATGTGTCCTCGATCATGGACGCCGGATACCCGGCACGGGTTAAGATGTATTTGACAGCGGTTTCAAAGTAAAACCTGGCGTTTTTTCTTCCCTCATCATCG
>JAEESA010000252.1 GCA_016286115.1 Lachnospiraceae bacterium | reverse complement strand
ATCAACACGGACTTTGTCAAAAAAATGGAAGAGCTCGGCATTCAGTGCCGCGTGTTCAATCCGTTCGCGCCCGGCCTCAACATCTTCCTGAACAACCGCGACCATCGCAAGATCACGGTTGTGGACGGCCTCGTCGGTTATACCGGCGGCTACAACCTTGCAAATGAATACTTTAACCTTACCAGCCCCTACGGCCACTGGAAGGACACCGGTATCCGTCTGGAAGGGGATGCGGTAAAGAGCCTTACGGTCACGTTCCTTGAGATGTGGAACGCGGCAAGCAAGGGCGGCGTTGTCGATCAGGTCTTTGACCACTTCTTCCCGGTAACGCCCTATGTTGCTAAAGAAAACGGCTTCATCCAGCCCTATGCGGATAACCCGCTCTTTGATGAACGCGTGGGCGAAAACGTATACATGAGTATAGTGGAAAGCGCCGAGAAATACGCCTGGTTCATTACGCCGTATCTGATCCTGACCGATGAGATGATCCATTCCCTCGGTCTGGCCGCAAAGAGGGGCGTGGATGTGAGGATCATTACCCCCGGAATTCCGGACAAGAAGCTGGTTTATTCCGTGACCCGTTCCTATTATAACGCGCTGGTCAGAAACGGCGTGCGTATCTATGAATACACGCCCGGTTTCTGCCACTGCAAGATGAGTGTCTCCGATAACCGCGTGGCGACCTGCGGAACGATCAACATGGACTATCGCAGTCTTTACTTGCATTTTGAAAACGGCTGTTATATGAGCAACTGCCAGGCGGTGCTCGATATCCGCGATGACTTTGTGAGTATCCTGCCGAAGTGCAAAGAAGTGACAGCGGAGTATCTGGAGGGAAGAAAGACGACCCTTCGCTTGTGGCAGCTGATCTTAAGGCTCTTTGCGCCATTGATGTAATATGAACGAAGCATTAGAAAAAGTACTTGCAAAAAAAATCCTGACCATAGGAGAGCCGGTTCTTTCTTCGGAGCTCTTTCATAAAGGCTATTGGCAGACGCACCATAAGATCTGCTCGGTGGGAGAGCATACCTTAAACGTGACAACGGTTGCGTTGGCGCATGCGATGCGCATCAATCGGGGAGAGAAAAAGGTGCGCGAGGATGTTGTGATCCTGGCCGGATTGTGTCATGACCTCGGGATCATCGGCCGGGATGAAAAATACAAGAATGATTTTCAATGCGGGCAATGCCATGCCGGCGATTCCGTGATATGCGCGAAAGAGATCCTGCCGAATCTGGACGAGATGACGATCGACTCGATCCAGAACCATATGTGGCCGGTGACGAAAACGCCGCCGCATTACAGGGAGGGCTTTCTCATTCTGTCTGCGGATAAGTTTAGCGCCACAGCGGAATGGCTCGCCTATCTGTCGCATAGGGATATTCATGGAAAAGCGAAAGAGCTGATCAGAAAAGCATGTATGATAAAGAAATGAGTAAAAAGATTCTGTTAAAACGCATCTTATTCCTGGTTTTAGGGATCACGGAATTCGCGCTGGCTGCGCTTTCGTTTCTTGTTCCCGAAGAGTGCCCGGAATTCTGCGGCGTCGGCCTTATCGTTTTCGGGCTTGGGAGTTCCCTGAATTGGTACGAAAAATGGAGGGCCGGCGCAAACAAGTATACGTATATCAATATGCCGATCTTTTCTCTTTTTACCGGGCTTTTTATTTTCCTTGGGTCGATCATGGATGTTCTGGTCTTTAGCTTGATCTGGCTTGCGATGGTTCTGTGGACCCTCGTCACCGGTATCATGGAAGCCCTCAGCGCTCTTGATTACCGAAAAGCCATGACAACTTCCGATCTTGGCTGTATTGCTCCCGGAGCAATTCCCTCGCTTTGTCTGGCGTTTATCCGTATCTTCTTTGGTTTCATGTCGATTTATGCAGTTATATCAGCACTTCCCACTCGTGAATACTTTTTACCTTATCTCTATAACACTCTTGGCATCACCATGCTGATCTCCGCCATCAGGCTCCTTGCAGCTGCGGGTTCCGCGGGATATCTGGAGGTGAAAAAAGAATGAAGAGGGCAGTAGTTTTAAGCGGCGGCGGCATGAGGGGCGCATATGAGATCGGCGCCTGGAGGGCGCTTGAAGAGCTGAATATAGATTATCAGATCGTCATCGGGTCTTCCATAGGCGCTATAAATGGCGCGCTGATGACGATGAAGGATTATGAACTCGCAAAAAGCCTGTGGGAAAACCTTGCCGAGAACCCGGAAGGGAGCGGGGACAATATCAGCAAAAAGCATCTTCTGTCCTTAAACATGCTCATACGGAAGAAGTTTCTGAATAAACCGTTATTATATTCCCCCTTTACCACTCTGATCGAACAGAATATCGATACGGAAAAAATATATGCTTCCGACGTGGAATTCGCTCTGGTCGCGGTACGCTCGTGGGATCGAAGGCCGTCGCTCGTCAGAAAAAGCAAGGTCAGAAAAGCCCTGCTGAAGGACTATCTCATCGCTTCGGCTTCCCTTTTCCCCGTGTTCCCGATGCACTATGTGGATGGGACCACCTTTATCGACGGGATGTATTACGACAATCTGCCGATCGAATTCGCGCTTTCGATGGATGCAAACGAACTCATTGTTGTGGACCTTCATCAGAAACCGCAGCATCCGGAGTATTGCTCGCGCCCCGACGTCACCTACATTACTCCATCGGAAGACCTCGGCGGCATCTTTGAATTCAGTAAAGAAAAAGTGGAAAAGAACATGGAGCTTGGATACAGGGACGCAAAGGAAGCATTAAAGCAAGCGTTCCCGTGGCAGTAAGGAACAGGAGAAAAACATGTCAGTACAGGAATTATTAGCAGAAACAAATGAGAGGATCGAGGCGGCCTGCAAAAGAGCAGGGCGGGAAAGGAGTGAAGTGACGCTCCTTGCGGTCAGCAAGACGAAGCCGGTTTCTCTGCTGAAAGAAGCATATGATGCCGGCCAGAGGGAATTCGGAGAAAATAAGGTACAGGAGATCTTAGAGAAGGCACCGCTGATGCCGGGAGACGTAAAGTGGCACATGATCGGACATCTTCAGCGGAACAAGGTCCGCCAGCTCATCGATAAGGCCGTCCTCATTCATTCCGTAGATTCCTTCCGCCTGGCGGAGGAGATCAATATTCAGGCGTTAAAAAATCATCTGGTCGCGGATATCCTGATCGAGGTCAATGCGGCGGGGGAAGCTTCGAAGTTCGGCGTGGCCCCGGAGGACGCTCTTCCGCTGGTGCAGCAGGCTTCGGAGCTGAAAGGCCTGCGAGTCCGAGGCCTGATGACGGTCGCACCATATGTTGTATCTTCCGAAGAAAACCGCCCGGTATTCCGCAAAATCAAGCAATTAGCAGTTGACATCGAAAGGGAAAACATCGATAATGTATTTATGGATGTTTTGTCCATGGGTATGTCCGGAGATTTTGAGACCGCCATTGAAGAAGGCGCAACGATCGTACGGGTCGGAACGGGTATCTTCGGGGAGAGAAACAAAGGACCGATTTAGGAGAGCAAGACCATGGGTATTATCGATAATTTAATGAACGTAATGCGTCTGAATCCTGAAGATGAAGACGATTATATGGAAGAGGAATATGAAGATGACGAACCGGTAGAAGAGAAGAAGCCGAGAAAAAGCCTCTTCTCCCGGTCAAAACGTGAAGAGGAGTTCGATGATGAACCCGAACCGGCCCCGGTCATGCGGCAGGCAGCGCCGGAACGGATCCCGCAGAGCACTTCTTCCCGCAGCTCCGGCAAGATCACATCGATTTCTCATTCCAAGAAAGGAAACGGAGCGGGTATGGAAGTTTGTGTGTTTAAGCCGACGTCCGTGGAAGATGCCAGAGAGATCACAGAAACCCTTCTTCTGGGACGGACGGTATTATTAAACGTGGAGGGATTGAATATCGACATTGCGCAAAGGATCATCGACTTTGTCAGTGGCGCAACATTCGCTATCTCAGGAAACCTGCAGAAGGTATCCAATTTCATTTTCGTCCTGACCCCGAAGGGAGTAGACATCTCCGGAGACTATCAGGATATGATCGGATCCTTCGATATAGGGTCCAATCCGGCGCGAAAGCAGTACTAGCTAAGCATTTTAGGGCAAATAAAGAATATGATGATCGGCTAAATGCAGACATTTAACGATAGTCATATTTTTTTTGGGTTTTTCAAGATGTTGATAATTAAATTCAAACTATACAAATGAAGATTATAAGGGGTCAAAAATTTATGTTAATCAAGGCTAAATTTTTGACCCTTTTAATGACGGGATATATTTGTAATGAGGCAAAAGGCTTCTTCTTATGGGGAAATAAAACAGTTTCTGTTTCCATGAATACTTTTCCCATTGCCAGAAGAGCGAAAACATTCAGAATACTTAAAATTTGTTAAATCCTAAATTAAATATTGCCACTTTTAGAACGGATTTTCGATTGTATACAATACAAATGACGGGTTATGCTCATCCGCAGCCAAAATACGTTGTGCAACATTTTTACGTTTTATAGCATCTGAAAAGCGGAGAAAATATACAGAAATCACACTCGATTTTGACAGTGAGATTTACAATTCTTCAAATTTATACACAATTATTTTT
>JAEESA010000251.1 GCA_016286115.1 Lachnospiraceae bacterium | reverse complement strand
TGGCCGCTTCCTATGTGAAGGGCGTGCAGAGCAAAGGGGTCGGCACATCGATCAAACATTTTGCCCTGATCAGCCAGGAGCATGAACGGATTAGCGGTTCTTCGGAAGCGTCGGAGAGAACGATGAAAGAGATCTATCTTCCCGCTTTTGAAAAGGCCGTGAAGGAGAGCGCTCCGTGGACGGTCATGTGCTCATACAACCGGATCAACGGAGAGTTTGCATCGGAAAACGAATGGCTCCTAAATAAGCTTCTTCGCGACGAGTGGGGATATGACGGCGTAGTGGTCAGCGACTGGGGTGCTGTGAATGACCGCGTGAAGGGGCTTCAGGCCGGGTTGGATCTGGAAATGCCGGGAAGCGGCGGAGATAATGACAGGCTGATCGTGGAAGCGGTGAAGAACGGTTCTCTTCCGGAAGAAGTTCTGGATCAGACCGTAGAACGGATCCTTTCGTTGATCGAAAAGTACACTGAGTATAAAACGACAGAGAATTATGTCTTTGACAGGAGTATCGACCATCAGAAGTCTGTGGAAGCTGCCAAGGAGAGCATGGTTCTGTTGAAGAACGAAGGCAGGCTCCTCCCGCTTTCGAAGCAGGACGGGATCTTATTTATCGGCGGGTTTGCGGAAAAACCCCGGTTCCAGGGCGGAGGAAGCTCTCATATCAATTCCTTCCGGATCACGGATGCGCTGAGCGAAGCCCGCAAGAGGGCTGAGATCGCTTATGAAGAGGGATTTCCGGCGGATTCCGACAAAAATGATCCGAAGAAGTTTGAGGCAGCAGTGGAAGCGGCGAGGAAAGCTTCTGTTGTCGTGATCTTTGCCGGCCTGCCGGACAGCTTCGAATCCGAGGGCTATGACCGTGAACACATGCGGCTTCCCGAGGTGCAGAACGACCTGATCACGCATGTCGCCGATGTGCAGAAGAATGTGGTGGTGGTCCTTCATAACGGATCGCCGGTGGAAATGCCCTGGATCGATAAGGTGAACGCGGTGCTGGAAGCCTATCTTGGCGGAGAAGGCGTCGGAGAGGCGGAAGCGGCGATCCTTTTCGGCGAAGCGAACCCGAGCGGAAAGCTGCCGGAGACATTCCCGATCAAGCTTTCAGATAACCCCTCTTTCCTGAACTTCCCCGGAAAAAAGGGAAAGGTTTACTATAACGAGGGCATATTCGTCGGCTATCGTTATTATGACATGAAAGATATGAAAGTGCTGTTCCCCTTCGGACATGGCCTGTCCTACACCAGCTTTTCCTATGGGAAAATGCACGTGGATGAAAAGACGATGAAGGTTACGGTTGAGGTGACCAATACCGGAGACCGCGAGGGGAAAGAGGTCGTACAGCTTTATATCCGGGATCTGACCGGGAAGGAGCTGCGGCCTGTAAAGGAGCTGAAAGGCTTTGAGAAGGTGAGCCTGCAGCCCGGAGAGACGAAAGAAGTTGAATTTTTGCTGGATGAGCGTTCCTTTGCGTATTATGATGAAGCCACTCATGACTGGATCGCAAATGACGGGGAATATGAGATCCTCGCAGGCGGTTCCTCGCAGGAGCTTCCGTTATGTGAAAAGATCCGTCGCGGCTCCGGCAAAAAACCGCTCTTCAGAGTCCATGCAAATACCACGATCGGTGAGATCATGGAAATTCCGGGGCTTTATGAAGCTGTGCGGGATAAGCTGATGCCGAAGATGGAGACGCTGATCCCGAAGGCAAAGGAAGATCAGGGAATGGCCGCGTCCGAAGCGATCACCGAGGATATGGAAAGAGCGATCTTACGCTACATGCCGCTCAGAGGGTTGAGGAGCTTTGGCCAGATCACGAACCGTGAGGTGGAGGAGCTGGTAACGATCATAAATGAAGAGGCAGAAAAACTGGGATGGAACGAGTAAGGGAGCTGTTTTCCGGTTACAAGAGAATGATCGTATTCTCGCGGAATAAAAAAGACATCTATATGGAACGGGAAGAGGATTTTCTTCGGGAAAACCGCTCTTATCTGCAAAGTCTTTTGGACCGCGAAGGGACGGACCGGGAAAAGGCGGATCGTTTCGTCAATGAGGTGGTGACGGCCTTCGGCTGGCATGGTAAGGTCAGCGGCACAAAGGCCATGGATCTTGGCTTTTTTATGCTGTACTATGTTTTCCCCTCCTTTTTGAAGATCGGAGGGGATGAGGTCCGGCCGTTTCTGGACGCCCTTAGAGACCGGTGGAACCAGCAGTTTCGACAGAACATAACCTATTCCGATTATAACGAGATCTGTTCCTCCTTCCATGACACGTTCCTTGGTTTTCGCATTCCGAATAAGGACGATTAAGATGGAGTTTCAGAGGATTGCAGTCATTCACACCGATTTTCCCGAGAAGTTCGGGATCCCGCGGCAGAGCGGGCTTGCGGAGCATACCCTTGGCCGGGTGGTCTTTGACGGGCCTTACCGGGATAAACGATGTATAAAGGGAATCGAAGGGTTCAGCCATATATGGCTTTTGTTTTTGTTTGATGTGCCTGCGGCAAAAAGTCCGCGCCTTACCGTGCGGCCGCCCCGCCTCGGCGGGCAGGAAGAGATGGGGGTTTTCGCGACCCGGTCCCCTTATCGCCCGAATCCCATCGGGCTTTCTCTTGTAAAGCTGGTTTCCGTAGAGACAGATGAAAAAGACGGGCCGGTCCTGATCGTGCAGGGCGCGGATCTGAGAGACAAAACGGAGATCCTTGACATCAAACCGTATCTTCCTTATGCAGATATCAGGGAGGGGGCAACGGGCGGTTTTACGGAAAACCAGGTTTTTCCGGAGCTGATCGTGGAGTTTCCCGAAAACCTTTTATCGCAGCTGCCGGAGGAAAAGAGGGAGGGCGCGCTTGAGATTTTAAAACAGGATCCGAGACCTGCGTATGAGCGGAAAAAGGACTATCCTTATGTTGTCGGTTATGCAGGATTTGACATCTGCTTTCATGTAAGCGAAAATAGGCTTATCGTAAATGAAATGAGACTCAGATCGGAGGGGATCAGAGGAAAGGGAAATGAAACTTCAGGAGCTTAAAGAGGGAACCGAACTGACACTGCAGGTAGAGTGGGGAAACAATCAATATGAGATCCCTACGAAGATCGTTTTATCCATGCAGAACAGGGTTTTCATAGCTGCATTTTCCTATAACGGAACGACATTGGATCTCAGTAAGGTGAAAAACTACAGTGGGATGGTCTTTCATCTCTTTTGCAACGACCCGGCGGACGGAAAGCGGCTGAGCTGGCGGTCGATCGGGCTGGAAATGCGGGAAGTCAAGAATAAGATCTACTATGAAGTGACCGCGAGCACCTTTACCAGTGAAAGCAGGGAGGATAACCGGCGCGCTAGAGACAGGCTTCTTATTGACAAGCCGGGAAAGATCAAGGTCATTGAGGATGAGATCTCTTTTCGCGTACAGATCTATGATATCAGCCGGAGCGGGATCTCATTTCGGTGTAAAAAAGATCTGACCATCACGGGTCTCGGGCTTATCATTACCTTTGAAGATGATGTGGGAGGCCATGTCTTTCCCCTCACGATCCATTCCCGTTGTGTGCGTAAGGCCTTGAAAGAGGATGAAGCGATCTATCATTACGGCTGCACGATCGTTTCCATGACCAGGGAAATTGTCGCCTATGTTTCCTTGAAAGCCATGAAGAACCAGGTAGAAGCGAGGCGAAGGGAAGCCGGGCTCCCTGAACAGCAGCAGGAAGCGAAGCATGTCATCGATCTGAAGGGAATGCTCCCTTCACTCAAGAAAGGAGAATAGCGGAATGTCCCAGGAAAAGGTGGTCGTCATTGACTTCGGCGGACAGTACAATCAATTGGTTGCCAGACGGGTGCGCGAGTGCCATGTGCTGTGCGAGATCTATTCCTATCGAAAACCCTTAGAGGAAATATTTGCGATGAACCCGAAAGGGATCATCTTAACCGGTGGCCCCAACAGTGTATATGCGGAAGGGGCCGCTTCCTGTGAGAAGGAACTGTTTGAAAGCGGGATCCCGGTGCTGGGCTTATGCTACGGCGCACAGCTGATGATGCAGGTGCTGGGCGGAAAAGTGGAAAGAGCGGAAGCAAGGGAATACGGAAAGATAGAAACGCAGTTCGATGTTTCTTCTCCCATGTTTCATGGCCTGCCGGACAAAAGTATTGTCTGGATGAGCCATAACGACTATATATCAATGTCGGCTCCCGGATTTCGGACTGTTGCCCATACCGAAAACTGTCCGACAGCAGCGTTGGAAAACCAAAAGGATTCTCTTTATGCGCTCCAGTTCCACCCGGAGGTGCTTCATACGCAGTACGGAAAGGATATCCTGTACCGTTTTGTCCGTGAGATCTGCGGCTGCGCCGGTGACTGGCGCATGGATTCCTTTGCCGAGCAGCAGATCAAGGCGATCCGTGAGAAGGTCGGGAACGGAAAGGTCCTTTGCGCGCTCTCCGGCGGCGTGGATTCCTCGGTGGCAGCAGTGCTCCTTTCCAAAGCAGTAGGCCGCCAGCTGACCTGTGTTTTCGTCGACCACGGCCTGCTCCGAAAGAACGAGGGAGACGAAGTGGAGGCGGTATTTGGCCCCGACGGTCCCTATGAATTGAATTTTATCCGTGTCAATGCGGCAGAACGCTATTATGAAAAACTGAAGGGTGTCTCGGAACCGGAGAAAA
>JAEESA010000018.1 GCA_016286115.1 Lachnospiraceae bacterium | reverse complement strand
AAGGAAGGCGACGGGATCGAAGAAAAGATCCGTGAGGCGGACGAGGACCATGCGTTTGCCAAAAAGCTCCGCGGAGACTCGGGCACCGGCCTGCAAAGGTATGTCCTTGGCATCATGTTCTCCTCCGTGGTCACGGCGGCGAATAAAATGCTTGAGATGGTTCATGGCGGGAGATACCGCCTGTTCCGTTCCGATGAGAAAGCGCAAGGGTCCAATAAGAGAGGGCTGGAGCTGAAGGTCTTCGATAAGAACAGCGGAGAGCATGGCGGCCGTTTTGTCAGCACACTCTCCGGCGGAGAGAAGTTCCTCACCTCCCTCGCGCTCTCGATCGGCATGTCCACCGTGGCGCAGAAAAGCGGGATCAGGATCGAAGCGCTCTTTATTGACGAGGGCTTCGGCTCGCTGGATGATGATTCCATCGAGGATGCGATGAATGTTTTGAACAGCATCCAGGAAGCGAACGGCCTTGTCGGCATTATCTCGCATGTGCAGATCCTGCAGGACCAGATACCGACGAAGCTGCGGGTAGAAGAAGATGAGCGCGGAAGCCACATCGTACAGACGGTGGGGTGATCTAAGCTATACATAGCCGAACCGCGCAGCCAGTGCGCGGTTCGGCCCAATACGTTTCGGTTGAGATGGGTTTTGCGTTTCAGCGCTTCGGCAGGTTTGAGATAAACCGGAGCGCGCCGTCCTCTTCCACAAAGGTGACGTAATAATATTCAGCGGCGTCGTAGATATAGTTCTGCGTATAGGTGATCGTGTATTCGCCGTCTTCAAAGTGGCCGGCCGTAACCTCAACCACGGACTGGTTGGTGTCGCCGTGCTCATGGATATAGAGATCATAATCCTTGAGATAGGTCCAGTCGAGAGGATGCTTCATTTCCGAATAATCGAGGCCTGTGGTCTTTTGGACGAAGGCCTTGACGTCTTCTCCCGACACGGCGGTGAGATCGGTATAGATCTCTTCATCGCCGGTTTCCTTCAGGAACGCTTCCTGCACGTCTTCGGGCGGGAAGCCGGTCCACGGATCCATTCCGGCGCCCACATAGAAGACTTCATCCCACCAGATCTCGGTCGGATCGCGGAAGTCGGAATGCAGAAAACCGTAGTATTCGATGCTGTTCAGCTTCTTTTCCATGGCCTTCAGTTCGCTGTCAGACATGTTGTTTGAGGTGTCTCTCAAAGGCTCGGCTGCGGCGCTCGTTAAAGTCCGTCCGGATTCAAAAGACAGATGCCCGTCCGCGTCCACACACATCACATCCGCTTCCCATTCATCGGTTTGTTCAGGATCCGCTGCAAGCGTCCTGATCTTTTCTGCGTCTGTCGGGATGTAATACGGCGTGAGATCATCTTGTTCAGAAAAACCGCCCTCTACAGGCTCGAAGCAGGCCCGTGTCGAATCGATCACTTCAATGCCGCTCCCACCCAGACTATATGTATTCATGAGGACATCTTCGTATTCACGGTGGTTTTCCAGCAGGACCGTGGCGTGGTCTTTATGGACCAGGAATACATCATAAAAGGAGGTCCCGCCCTGCTGTATCGCGGAAAAACTCTCATAATCCCCGTCACAGCTGATCCCAAGCCCGCTGATATAGAGCTCTTCGTCAAGACCGTCGTATTCCTCGCCGCTTCGGACATAGACAGGAACGCCGCTGTCATCAAGATCCACATAGGAACCGGTGATCGACGGGGTCTGCATGATCCATTCCTCGACGGCGCTGTTCGCAAATTCTTCGTTGAAGATGGTATGATCTTTGTCTTCTTCAAACAGCACGGTCTGAGTGATCCCTGCTGGCAGTGCGGTGTACGCATTGAGATAAAACGTTATTCCTTCGGGGTCGAGGGTCCAGGCCAGCGCGCCCGCCTGCATATATTCCTTCAGGTCTTTTATGACGGTTTCCTCGTCCGGAGCGCTTTCTGCCGCAAAAATATTGAGCATCGCATACTCTATGTATTCGTGCATTTTCTCGCCCATCATTTCAAAAAGCGCGTCTTCATCGGCGATGACGTCCGAAAGGGCGATCTCTTTCCCGCTTTTTGTATCATAGGTATGCGCGAGGTATTCCGTATAATATCCGTCGTCAAAAAGGCCTTCGGAACAGTATTCGTTCACAAAGCTGATGAACTGAGAATCCGAACGGCGCAAATAGGTCATCCAGCTTTCGTCGAAGGTATAGGCTTCGTTTTCCTCCAACGTACTCAGATCGCTTTCAAAAGCCGCCTGCTCTTTCGTAAGGATCTCGTCTTTTGCTTTCTCGAGCGCGCTTTCCAGTTCCTTATGATCGGAAGCATATTCCTTGTCCAGAGAAAGGGTGCTGAACTGATGCCGGATCCTCGGAATGCTTCCCTCCCCCCAATCAAAAGCGTTTTGCCGGGTAAGGATCAGTTCCGGCGGTTCGGTATCCTCTTCAACTTCGGTGTTTTCTTCTGTTTCGGGCTCGCTTTCCTCTTCCGTGGCGATCTCCGTCTCCGCGGGTTTTGGTTGTGGCTTTTCGGTTTCCGTGACTGCCTCCGTGGTTTCCGCGGGAGCGGTTCCATTCGCTTTTGCGCCGCAGCCGCAGAGCATGGCGAGGCTCAAGAATGCGCAGATGGCTTTTTCAATATTCTTAACTTTCATATCTCATCCCATCTCTTTTTTGATCTCAGTTGCTTATTAACTTACCATATTTTGACGGTTTATACAATCTTGACAACAGAGACAGAGGAGTATTTGACTGATTTTTGCGGTTGGGGTGAAAGAGATTATCTGGCATAGTCTGTGCTTGTTGTGATAGAATAGAGCATAACTGAGGAGGGTAAAAACCATGAAAAATCGAACGTTAAGAGCGGCATGCCTGATCACAGGCTGTCTGGTTCTGGGCGGATGCGCGCAAAAGGCGCAGGTGGCGGAGGCTCCTGCGGAGACAAAGGAGATCCCGGCGCAGACGGAAAGCCCGGAACAGCAGGAAACGGAGCCGCCGGAAGAGGAAACGGAAGAACCGGTGGAAACGGAGGAAGAGAGTGAAACGGAAGAGGTCATAGAGGAACCGGATTATGAGGCGGTCTATGCGCCGGTCCTTGAAGAAACGCTGGATCTGATCATAAACGGATATGACTATGAAAAAACCTATGACTATATCGCGGACGGCCTGATCGAGGCGGTCATGTATCCCGGGGATACGGATCTCAGCCAGGAGATCGGCTATGCGATCATGGACATCAGCGGGGACGGCGTACCGGAACTTTTGATCGGATATGATATAGAAAAGGGCGCTAAAAGCGAAGTGTACGGCGCATACACCTGCGTAGAGGAAAAACCGGTCACAGCGTTCACCGGATGGGCGCGCAGCAGCCATGATTACATGGGAGACGGGAATTTCTTTTATTTCGGCTCAAACGGGGCCATGAGTTCTCTTTTTGGCAAGCATCATCTGAGCGAGGACGGGACCGAAGTGGTCTGGGATGATTTCTATTTTTCCGACGAAAAGGAGGACGGCAGCCTCGGTTACTTCCATAATACGACCGGTATGTACGATCAGGCGGCTTCGGAGGAGCTCGAGATCCCCGATGAGGAATTTTAGAATCTCATGGATACGGATGGCCATTACGAAAGGATCCCCTGGACGCCGATCGGGCTGTACGGGGGCGGGGCGGCATACGAAGAAGCCGACGCAAAGGATGACCGGTCAATGTATTTATATGCGGACTTTTACAGGGATCCGACGGATCAGAACTGGGAAGCGTTCATAGAAACGGCTCCGGATGACGCGGTGCTGTTTGTCATCACCAACCCGCCGGAGGAGCTGAAAGACCTGGCCTGGAACCCCATGATGATCGATCCGGAGACCTCGGATATCGTCATCGCGGTTTCGCTTTGCGCTGACACCGAGATACAGCTGGAATCCGGACAGCTCGTATTCAACGATAATGATGAGATGTTATGGGAGCCGGATCCTTCGGGAGAACTGCTGAAGGAGAAGCTGGCCCGGGGCGAGCAGTCCTGCATCCAGATGACGATCCCCGAGGGCGGGCCGTCGCGTGTGATCAATATTTCAACGCCTGACGCAAAGGGCATGTTCATGGTGGCCACGCTCAGCGGCGAGTGGAACCAGCACAGCGCCTTTATCCATGCGTTTTCTGAGTAATAGTTTTCAAAAAAATGGGGGTCCCTATTTCAGGGATCCCCTCAGATCTTCTTCCGTTACAATATATTCCGGGTCCAGTATATTGGAGAGCCAGGTTTCATCCGCAACGAGGTAGTCGCTGTCGCTGGCGATATTTCCGATCTCGCAGCCGGTCAGCTCTTTAAATTTCTTTTTGAATGCATCTTCTGAAATTTCGTCGCCCTTCTCATTTCGGCAGGTGAAGGGGTAAACGTACTCTGCTGAAGGATCGATGTTGCCCTCATTTACAGCAAGAAGGACAATCTGTTCTCCGTTTTCTATCGTGCAGAGATAGAATTCGTACGTGAATCCGGTATCAAACTCCTTGACGTAATACGGCGTGTTGATAATATCCCAGGCGAGCTCATATCCGACTGCCCTGCGGCCGGCAGAGTCAAATTCCTGTACCGAGCCGTTCGCGTAGGTCATGAAGGAAAAATGATCGGAAAAGTCGGCGTGATCCCAGATCACTTCCGGGACGCTGTCCTCGTTTAGATCCACAAGACGGAAGCCGTTGGCTTCAGCCGCCAGATATTCCTCGTTGTTTTGAAGACCATCGAGCCAGGTCAGATAAGCGTTTTTCCACTCCGTTTCCGGTACTTGCGCTTTTTGGGGGGCTGCCGCCTGCTGATTTCCGCATCCTGCCACGGACAGGAGGGCGATCGAGAGCAGACAAGCCGGGATTCTCTTTTTCATATCGTCTCCTTATAATAAATGCACAAAAAAAGGTTCAAGTCAGTTACATATTTTTTATACAGAAAAGGGCGTGTTTTGTCAATTGAAATCCTTGCCAGCTCGGTGTTTGGCATATATAATCATTGTAAGGGAGGGATTGAATTATGAAAAAGAATATTATTTTTGCAGGAATTTTTTCTTTGATGCTGCTTGCCTTTCTGGCAATACCTTCGAAGGCAAGTGCGGAAGAGTTTTTTGACGCGGGTTACTATGCATCGATGAACCCGGACGTTGTGGAATCCGTAGGATCAGATTCGGCCGCTTTGGAAGCGCATTATCGTCTTTATGGAAAAGCAGAGGGCAGAATGCCGAATGGGGCAGCAGGAGAAGGCGCGGTTGCCGCTCCGGCACCGGCCGCACCGGAAGTTTCTGCCCCGGCTGCACCGGCAGCAGTCCAGTCGTCGCAGATCCCTGCGGATTTTGACGCAGGCTTCTACGCAGAGCGCAATCCGGACGTGAAGGCGGTATATGGAACAAAGCGGGAAAATCTGTATCGGCATTATCTCGATTACGGAAGAGCGGAAGGCCGGCCGAAAAACGCGGCGGAGGCAGGGGAAGCGGCTGCTCCGGTACCGGCAGCTGATCTGCCGTATCAGACCTACATAGATATCGATTTGACGAATCAGAGAGTTACTTATTACGAAAACGGCGCTGCGGTCATCAGCAGCGGGTGCGTCTCCGGTAATACTTCTCGTGGCAATGGAACGCCCAGAGGAACCTATAGGATCTTAAGCCATGTTCAGGGCAAGACGCTTGTCGGCCCGACATGGAGAGTGTGGGTGGATTACTGGATGCAGTTTACCACGTCGCACATCGGCCTGCATGACGCCACCTGGCGGTCTGCTTCTCAGTTCGGCACGGATACCTATGTTTCGAACGGAAGCCATGGCTGCGTGAATCTTCCCCACGATTTCGCGGCGGATCTCTTCAACCGTGTAAACGTCGGAACGATCGTTTATGTTCACTAAAGCAGTTTGCTGCTGAATTATACTTCTATGGAAGTAAGACTGCACTTTTCGGGAAATATCAAGCAACTTCGGACCGCGTGAACACCGTGTACATAGATACGGAAACTTTTTGAAAAAACCTTAATTTTTTTTGAGAAGTTGACGATATATTAAAATATAGTATAATTTGCATATGTGAGAAACGGCGAATGTATTTAGTAGAAAAGGAGACATTAAGATGAGAAAAACATGGAAGAAACCCGAAGCAAAGTTAGAACTCTTTCAGGCAAATGAAGTGATCGCTGCCTGCCTGAACCTGCAGTGTCTTGTACCGACGGAAAACGGCGGATTTGATCCGGTGCATCCGGAAGGATCGTCGGGGGCCAATAATTTCCTGCATTCCCCGAACAATTGCGGTGCTGCGGACGGTACGGTCGTGGTTACGGATGAGAACAATAATATCGTATCTATTGAGCATACAAAGAAAAGAGGCTCGACAGGCGCCTGCGCGACATTTGCGGACAGCAGCTTTTCAACACCGAAGACGACGCTTGTGGAAGGCGAGATGCTCTATTGGATCACGGTTTCCGCGGATGGAAACAAATCATGGCGGCATCATGGCGTAGCACAGCTGGCCGGTAACCATTCATGACAGAGGGCGAAGAGCGAAGACTCGTTGCCTCTCCGGACTTTATCCTCCGGGAGATTGGCGGGGAAGCAGTGCTGGTGCATGTGGGTGATAACGAGCTGTTTGAAAACAGCGTGGTTTCCATGAACGAAACCTACGCCTTTCTATTGAAGCAGTTTGAGACCCCGACGACCATCGAAGAATGCCTTGAGGCGGCCAGAAGGGAGTATGAAGACCCTGAGGGCCGACTGGAGGCCGATGTCAGAGGCGCGGTCGATGAGCTTGTGAAGCTTGGAGTAGTGAACCCGGAATAATGAAAGAAATAAGATTTTCAAAAGAGGAGATCCGGTTATTCGAGATGATAGCCGGATCTCTTTGTGGTCACAAAAACAAAAAAACGGAAGGCGCGGATTGCGATCCGTACACGGTTTATGCCCTGGCCAAGGGGCACGGTATTTTGCCGATCGTATATGACGATATGAAGGGGATGCTCACGGAGGAAGCGCTGCAGGAAGAGCTGGTCTCGAACTTCAAGATGAGCACGGTGAGCTTTTACCGCCTTCTTCGCGCCGCAGGAGAGCTCATTGGGAAGCTTTCGGATGCCGGGATCGCTTCGGCTCTTTTGAAGGGCGCCTCTGTGGCGAGATTTTATCCCGTGCCGGAGAGCAGACGGTCTACGGATATTGATCTTTTGCTGGCCGATCCGAAGGATCTTGATAAGGCGCGGGAGGTTCTTTCGGAGGCGGGCTGTGAGCTTATGAAGAAAAAACCGGGCGATCCCAACCACCATGAGGAGTGGAAAACAAAGGGAAACCGGATCGTAGAACTGCATGTTTCCGTCACGGAACCATTTGATGACGCGGCATTAAATAGCAAAATAGATTGCATTTTCAATCTTTCAGAGGAAGAGATCCGGACGGAACCGGTCATGGGCACGAAGATCAGCTTCTTGCGCGATGATCTGCAGGCGCTTCATCTCCTGCTTCATATGTGGATGGATTTTTTGCGGGCAGGGTTCGGCCTGAAGCTTTTATGCGACTGTGTTGCTCTTTGGAACCGGGGGATAGAAAAGGAAGAGCTTGATCGGTTCCTGTCGTGGACAAAGGAACTGGGGCTTTCGAAATTTCTGGCCGCCATTACGGCGATCTGCTTAAAACACCTTGGGCTTTTAAACAGCCCGGACGTGCAGCTTTTGATGGGAGAAGAGATCCCGCCGACGCTCGCCGATGAGCTGCTTTTTGATGTTGTGGAAGCGGAGCGGGAAGGCATGCCGGGGGCGGACCGTATGGTGGCGCTTCGAGGAAACGGCTTTGCGGACTATGTTCGGGAGTTTCACCACCAGACTGTGCTGACGTTCCCAAAGGCTTCCGCGCTGATCTTTCCGCTGCCTGTCTTATATCCGATCGTGTTCGTTCGCTTCTTATATCATGCGAAGACCGGGGAAAACCGCCGAAAGGTGTCCGGCGTGATCAAAAGCGCTGCATCCCGCGGTCAACTGGTAAAAGAGCCTGCGGTAAAGACGGATAAGGCCCGGCCGAAGCGGGATCATTCGAAGCCAGACCGTGGCGAAAAACCGCCACCAGAAGCTTTTTGGGCCGAGGATCTTCCCTTTCCGCCTGACCTGATAAACGACCGCAAAGATCCGGTCGCCCGGAACAGGCCCTTCGATCTCGGTCTGGTTGTCTCCGACCAGATAAAACCCGTCGTTCGTGACTTTCTGCACGCGGTGCATGACGTATTGCCCGTCTTCCCGCTGAAAGAACGCCATGTCTCCCCGCCGGATCGGCTGTTCCGGCGCACAAAACCAGATCGTATCCCTTCCATGGGTGAGAAAGGGTTCCATGCTGCTCCCCGTCAGGAGCATGGAGCATTTATGGCCGGTTTCCACGGCTTCTTTTAATGTGTCCAGATATTCTTTCCCGGTCAGGCTCATAGACGCCGCTCCTCTCCATACAGAGCTTCATGAAGTACATTTACCGCTTCCTCCGAGATCGTGCAGAAAAGCCTAAATACCGGTATTTCGGCGACGATATGCTCCAGAAAGTCCGAGGCTGCCTTCACGAACTCCCGATTCCTGCGGTTGACCGTGAACTGGGGATAAAGAAGAGAAAAAGCTTCGGCAGGACGGACGCTTTCCACACGGTTTTCCGGGGCCTGGCAGATAAAAATGATGCTGCGGACCTTAAGGCTTTCCATCAGGCAGATCTCAGAAGACCCGCAGACCGGGAAGCCCTGCGCCGTGAGGCCGCGGTGAGGCAAAGACAGAAGGGCCCGGTCGCCGTTGATGACTTTTGCGCCTTTGGCTTTTTCCCAAAGATTTCCCTGGGTGGATTTTCCTGCGCCGGAAGGACCGGTGAAGAGAATGGCTTCTCCTTGAAAAGACATAAAAGTGCAATGAAAAATGAACGATTCTTTCTGAAAAAGCCGCTTCTCGAGAGAGAACGTGGAGGAAAAAACAGTATCCAGCGTGAACCTCGAGAGCTTCTCGCGGTTGATGGTGATGCAGGTGGTGCCGGGTCCGGTTTCTTCACAAAACGCGTAGGGCTCGGTGTCTCCGTGGAGATAAAGAAGACGCGCCTCCCGCGTGCCGCGAAGGTACACATGGCAGTCCTCATTTCTGTAGTCAGGCTCTCGCTCCGGGACGAAAAGATCGTCCTCGATCACGATGCGGTAGTGATATGCCGTTTCCTGCGGCTCGACCGAAAACTGCCGGAAATGCTCCGGAATCGGGAGGCCTTCGGGAAGTGCGGCGTCGAAAAGGAAATCTCCGATGCGAAACACTGTTTTTTCGGAAAAACAGCTCTTTAGTGCCTTAGCCTGCACGCAGAGGCGTTTCGGAGGAGTGCTGTGATCCCCTGTTTCCCGAAGGCAGGCCTCCGGACAGACACGGCACCAGGAAAGGTATTGGCAGGATCGGCAGGCGTCCGGAAACAGCGGCTTTTGAAGGCTGGTTACGAGCCGGTCGAAAGCAGCCCGGAACGAGGTGGTTTTCAGGGAAACAGAAGGCTCGTTCATCAGGGCGCAGGGACGCAAATTCCCCTGTGCGTCGATCCCGAAGGAACATTTCCCTGCCATGCAGGCTGTTCCTTCACCCGGTATCTCTTTTTTGTCCGGAACCCAGCCTTCCCCGAACCGTTCAATTAGGCTTTTGTACTCGATCTCCGCGGCTTCTCCCGGAGAAAGGCGGTCTAAACGCTGCTCGCAGCCGGGGGCGGGGAACATATAGGAGTCCGCGAACACCGGTACGCCCCATTCACGGCACATCGAAAGGATCTTTTCAAAGCTCTCGAAAAGAAGGGTAGAGAAGCGGTTCGCCCCCGGAGAGCATCAAAAAGAGGGTTCCGGCGTCCTTCATCTCTTCTGCGATCCGAAGCCATTCCGACAACGGAAGCATGAGGGGAGTTTCCGCGGAAGAATGTACATAACACATACGGCATGAGAGATTGCATGCCGTTGTGAGCTCCAATGTCCCGTTGATCGGGATTTTTTTCTGCATTCCCGAAAGAAGCAGTTTTTTTCAACTCCGAGAAATTCCTGTGATCCGTCCATAAACAAAAGTCTATCACAAAAGAGAATAGAACAAAAGCGTTGAGGTGTGCTAAAATAGGAGCCGAGGTTTATGAACGATGCCTGAGATTACAGTGATCATACCGGTCAGAAACGAGAAAAAAAGGATAAGGAAGACAGTTGAGCGGCTTCTAAAGCAGGACTTTACCGACCTGGAGGTGCTTTTGGTGGAAAATGGATCCACGGACGGCACGAAGGAAGAGATCATTGAACTGGACCGCGAAATAGAAAAGGTCAGGAGCATCAGCACCGGGGACGGGGCGCAGATCGGGCTTGTGCGGCAGAGGGGGCTTCTTGAAGCGAAGGGGAACTATATCTGCTTTGTGGATGCGGACGATCAGATCCCGGAAAGGAACGTGATCTCGCTGCTTTATGAGAGGCTGACCGCATCAGGCGGAGACATCGCCGTGGGAAATTATGTCCGCCGGTTCGGAAATGAGGTTGTTTCGGCCGCACGGCACGGATTTGATGAAAATACCGTGACAGACACGGAACAGTTCCGGTTTGAAGCTTTTTTCACCGGCGGGACGCTCTCGTACCTTTGGGGAAAGTTATACCGGGCGGCCTTTATCAGAGACAACGGGATCAGCTTTTCGGATCTCGAATACGGTGAGGACAAGCAGTTCAACCTTTTGTGCTATGCCAGAAAACCGCGCTATGTTTTTCTCCCGGAAGACGTGTATTGCTATACCATGAACCCGAATTCCGTGTCTCACCGATATCATCCGCTCTATGGAAGAAACTGGAAAACCGCGGCGTATGGGTTGCTGGCGAAGATGAACAGTGAGGAGCGAAAGCAGAATTTTTCCTTGGCGGCCTACATCCTCCTTTTTGGCGTGTTTTTTGACGGAAAGCAGGAGGTGGAGCATTCCCGGTCCATAGGAAATCTGCACCGCGTCATGAAATGGTACTGCCGTGATCCCTTTGTCCGCAGGCTCTTAAACCGGATGAAGGAAAAGGACATCCTCGGGAGACTGGCCCCGGGCCCCTGGAAAACAGCGATGAAGACGCTTCTCTTCATGATGCTTCACGATATGGATCAGCTCATGACGCTGGGAACCATGGGGATCGTAACCTTAAAGATCGACAAAAAGCTTTCTTCTACCGGAAGATGAGAAAGCGTGGAAATATAAGATGTAGTTGTTTTGTAAAGGAGTAATCGATGAAAGTTTTGTACAAGAATGGATGGATCGTAGACGGGACCGGAAAGAAACCGTATCAGGGGGATGTGCTTACGGATGGAGACAAGATCGTCTCTGTCGGAGGCAGCGCCGCGGAAGCAGAAGCGGATAAGGTGCTGGATATCACGGGCTGTCAGATCTGTCCGGGCCTCATTGACGCCCATTCCCACAATGACTTTTTCTGCGACCGGGAGGATTCCGAGAAATTCTTCCGCCCGTTCATAGAGCAGGGGATCACAACACAGATCACAGGGAACTGCAGTTTTTCAGCGTTTGGAATGGATGAGGACAATCCGCACACCCCAAAGCTTGGCGGAGGGCTCTTTTCGGTGCTGAAACCGGGGAGCTTTGCGGCGTTCAAAAAGAGGATGAAGGGAAATCTCATGGTCAATATCGCGCCGCTGATCGGGAACGGGTCGGTTCGCGCCGGGCTGACAGGGTATGATCCGGCGCCGCTGACGAAGGAACAGATCAGGGAAGAATTAAAGCACGTGGAGGAGGCCATGAAGGAAGGTGCGCTGGGCGGCTCCTTTGGCTTTATGTATGAACCGAACCGGTACAGCAAGATGAACGAGCTGGTCGCGTTCGCGAAGATGGTCGCAAAATATGACGGGATCATTACCGTGCATCCGAGAGCCTGCGCCATTCTCAGCGCGGATTATCCGTTGTTTACGAGAAAGTCGCATCTCGAGCTGGGACTGGATGAGGTTATCGCGATCATGAAGCACGCGAAATGCCGGATGGAATACAGCCACCTGATCTTTACGGGTTCCCGAAGCTGGAAGCTTCTGGATAAGATGTTGGCAGCGTTTCACAGGACCCGCAGCGAGGGCTATGAGATCGCTTACGATAATTACGCGTTCCATTACGGCGCATCGGTCATTACGGTGGTATTCCCGGCCTGGTATGCGGCCCTGTCAAAGGAAGAGGCAGCAAAACCCTCAAACAAAAGGAAATTGGCACAAACGATCTTTTTATATCGGAAGCTGTTTGGCATTGACTGGGATGATATGGTCGTCGCCTATATCTCGGATGAACACAGGGAATATGAAGGAAAAACGGTTCTGGACTGCGCCAGGGAAGAAGGGCTGAAGCCTCTCGATATGTATCTGAAGCTGGTGGAGCTTTCGAACCGGAAGGGCAGCATTTACCTCGGAAAGTATTATAATGACGCTATTGTGCGCCGTTTGATGGAGGATGATCTGTCGATATTCATGACGGATGCCTGGGTGGAGGATAAGGGCCTGCAGAATATTGCTGCGTACCAGACCTTCCCGCAGTTTTTCGTGCTTGCGAAGAGATATGGGATCCCGGTAGAGAACATCGTGCGCAAGATGACCGGTGCTACGGTCGACCGATTCCACATCGAAAACCGCGGATATCTGAAGGAAGGGTATAAAGCGGATATCACCGTGATCGATCTTGCGCGGATGAAAGTGAATGAAAGTGTGCCCGACGCCAAACCGGAGGGAATTGTTCATGTGGCCGTAAACGGGAAACTCGTGGTGGAAAACAGTGAATATAAAGGCGGTCGCTCCGGCGAAGTAGTGCTCAGAGCAGGCTACGAAAGAAGGGAATAAATGTAACTATTCAGTAACTATTCACGGCCGAACCGCGCAGCAAGTACGTGGTTCGGCCGTTTTTTGTGTGAGTAACGAAAAATTCGGAAATTACTTGAAGAGCGTCGATACCATCTCGCCGATCTCATCGGCAAAGTTATGAAGCTTTTCAACCGTATCGTTGACCTCGGCCATCTCCTTATTTTCGGAGGAGACGTTTTCGGTGATCTGGGCTATCTTGTTCAGCATATCCTTTATGGATGCATTCATATCGCCCAGGATCGTGGAGATGTGGTCGGTCGTTTCCTTGGTGGAGTTGGAGAGCGTCTGCACTTCGGTTGCAACAACGGCAAAGCCCCTGCCGGCTTCTCCGGCGCGGGCGGCTTCAATGGAAGCGTTCAGAGAGAGAAGGTTTGTCTGGTCCGCAATGCTCTTGATGCTGGTAATGATCTCCATGGAGGAATCCACTGCCTTGGAGATCTGGCTGGCTTTCTCCGTGAGGGCCTCCTGCTGCGTAGCAACATCATTCATCTGCTGCGTTGTTGAGCGGACGATATTTGCGATATCGGTGATGCCGTCACGAAGGGACTCGATCTTCGGCGCCATCTCTTCCTGAAAACGGAGTTTATTCAGTTTTTCTTCCGAGATGTCCAGGATCGTTCCGGCTGCCATCAGGGGTGTGCTTCTGTCCTGCGACCACACGACCGTGCTGGAAGCTCTGACCCAGCGGTATTCGCCGTCCTTATGTTTCATCCGGTATTCCATATCAAAAACAGTATGGCCTGACGGATCGGAAAGCTGTTTCCCCATTGCCTCGGACGCGCCGGCTACATCATCCGGATGGATCCGCGTGATCCAGGACTGCATGATATCCGGAAATTCGTTCGGATTGTTATACCCGAGGATCTTCTTGAACTGATCGGAAAACACCATCGGAGAGTTCGGATCGTCGATGGCATATTTGGTCAGATCCATGCTCCAGGAGCCTTCGAGCATCATCAGTTCAACCGCGTTCTGCCGCCGCTGATTGACTTCGAGGGTGTCTTTTGTATCAAGCTGGTCCTGAATATCCGTAAACGTGCCGATGAAAAACTCCGGCGTGCCGTTGGCTCTCCGCACACATTCACCTGCGGCATGGCACATCCGGTACTCGCCTTTTCCCGTCAGGAGTCTGTAGTCGATATCGTATTTTGCATGTTTGTTGGTAAGTGCATTCTGATAGGCGGCGTTTACACGGTCAGCGTCTTCGGGATGAATGAGATTCACCAGGGACTCAACGGTATCTTCCAGCTCATGGAGGGAATACCCGAGCACTCTTCTCATTTCGTCAGTGAAGCGGATGCCCGTCGGGTTCCCTTCTTCATCAAAATAGGAGATCCAGACAGAAAGGTGAGTCGAGTTGTTAACGGACTCCAGCATGCGGAAGTTACGATCCGAAAGCTGTTTGTACTTTTCCACTTCCTCCTTCAGGGCTGCATTCTGCGCCTCCAGTTCCCGGATTTCAGATGACTGTTTATTGAACATTCTGTGCTCCTCCTATCTTGAAATTAATCACTGATTTAATAATAGTAAAGTGGAGTTATCATGTCAATATTTGCTATTCAGGAATAAGGATCCCGCCGAAATATGCCGGGCTGCCTTTTTCATCATTCAGCACAAATCCTCTGGTACGTAAGGGCACGTAGGTTCCGTCTGCTTTGCGCGCGCGATAGCATAAGGGACGGACTTCGGGGCTCCCGCTCATAAGCAGATTGACAGCGTCCTGATATGCGTTCAGATCTTCCGGGTGGATGTAATCCTTCCAGATATTTTCCACATGGTACATGTATTCCGACTCCAGCTTAAAATCATCGACCAGCGGAAGCGACCACCTGGAAAAATCATATTTCAGATCGGTGAGGAAAACATAGCCTTCCCCGGCGATCGTATAGTAGGCCCCGAACATGACATCCAGCTTTCGTTTCAGCTTTTCGGGGATCGTCTTTACGCGGCCCCCGGGCCTTTTTAATTCATCCGAAGCTTTTCTGGCCTTCAGGTCGCTTTTATTGTCATACATGAGGCGGTCTGCGCGCTTAAATACGGAAGCAAATCCGAAATCTTTTTCGGGATCATATTTCGCCATTCCGCAGGCAACAACAGGACCCGAACTGGAACGGCCGTTGGTGATCGATTCTCCGATCAGCTGCTCGGTCAGGTTTTCGCCCTGTTCATAATCGGCGCCGGATATGATCACGGCAAACTCGTCACCGCCGATCCTGAAGACGGGGCTGTGCTTGAACACATCGCAGATCATATGGCTGGCTCTTTGCAGCGCCTCATCTCCGAAGCTGTGCCCCCTCGTATCATTGATCAGCTTCAGGTCGTTTACATCGCATACCACGATCCCGAAGTGAAAACCATTTTCGTCGGAGCGGAGTATTTCGTCGATCGAACGCGAGGCTTCCGAAAATGCTTTCTTGTTCTTGATCCCGGTCAGCTCATCGCGCCTTGCCATCCGTTCCGCAGACCGCAGGTTCTTCCTCTGCTCTTCTTTTTCGCGATGCTCCTCTTCGACATTTTCCATGCAGAAGATGATATGCTTCCTGTCTTCGCACATGATGTCGATGTGGCGGATATGGATGATCTCTCCGTTCAGGATCAGCCGGCAGGCTAATGTGTAGGAGTCGTGCAGCGCCAGATTATACAGGATCGTGTCCTTGTCGTGGAACCTCAACACGCGCTCCAGATCGTCGGGATGCACTACTTTGTGTGCATTTTCTTTGGAACGGGCGAAGAAATCATCGCCCTCCTCCGGTATGTTCATGCCTTCCAGCATCCGGGCGGAAACAAATTCACAGTAGTTTCCGGTTTCGATCTCTACATAATACAGACTGTCAAAATGCCTTGCCAGAGTTGTTGCGATCTGGTTAAAAGCGGCCTGGTCAATTTTCATTCCGGTCTCCCTTCTTATCTCAGCCACATATAGTAAACGTAGATCTCAATGATCAGAAAGAAAACGGCAAATATGGCAAGTGCGATCAGATGCTTCTTTCTTTCCGATACAAGTGTTGCAATGAACTCTCTGATAAACGCATTGATCCAGAAATAGGATCTGGTTTTCGCGCCGATGCCTTCCACGGCATAGCCCTGTTCGGATGCGATAACGCCGGCCCGGAAAACATGATAATTTGTAGTGGAATAGGCGATCTTCGCGGCGCTGTTCTGCTCCTTGATCAGCTCAACGGAAAACTTCATATTTTCCTTCGTGCTGCGCGACTTGTTTTCGACCAGGATCCTTTCTTCCGCAATCCCACAGGACAGAAGATAGTTTTTCATCGCTTCCGCCTCGCTGATGACCTCGTCGCTGCCCTGCCCTCCGGATACAACAAAGAGCGGCGCTTTTCCCGTCTTTTCCTCCTGCATTCCGGCGAATTCCAGCGCCCGGTCCACCCTGGACTTGAGCAGCGGGGTGAGCGTGCCGTCTTTTCGGAGGCTGCACCCGAGGATGATCACATAGTCCTTGTCGAAACTCGGAACATGTTTTGCCGCTTCGATCCCCATGATGATCGTCCCGTACAGAATGCATTCCAGATAGGCCAGCAGCGCCATAAAAACATTCATCAGGTATTCCGACAGCGCTGCGGGGATACTTCTTGCATTGGAATGGGAGGAAAGCCCGATTATAAGGAGTACCGTGGAAACAAGGATATAGCCGCCAAGGAACAGGCCCAGCATGTTTCTCCAGGTCCTTCCTTCGTTACGGATCAGATTGATATTACTGATCGTGACGAGGACCCATGTCAAAAAGACGACCGGGAACATGATCATTGTAAAAACAACCACGTTGCTCTGTATATTTTCAAAAAGCATATAAGGGGACACTGCATGGTAATGATACCGCAGATCTTCAATAAAAATATAAAGCTGCCATACCGTGTTCACACTGAGAAAGATGATGAGTCCCAGCCGCCTTATGTTTTCATATTCATAGAGATTCAGTTTTTTTCTCGCAAAAAACCGGCTGATCACAAGAGCCAGAATAGCGATCAAAGCAGTTAGAATGATTCCAGCCATTATTTCTCCGCCCAGAGATTTTGATCATACTATTTTATCACAGACTGCGGCCTGACGGAAGAATTATTCAGATGATGCGTTTCAAAATACCGCTTACATCCACTCCCGGATGCGTTACATACATTCTGCAGATCCGTTCTGCAAGTTCGTTTTCGATCCCACAGGCTTCGGCGATCTCATCCACAGTTTTCCCTTTGTCGGTCAGTTCCATGGCTTTTCTTATGATCCTGTCGATGTCCTTCGGGAGTTCCGGCCGTTTTGGGCCGTCAGAGACCGGTTTACTCATCTACTCACCTTCTTCCTGTAATATTGGAATGTGATATGGTTCGATTATACCATGTCTTTGTTTCTTATTCATCAGATTTACGCGCTTTATTGTGGTTTCGCGGCGTTCATGATAAAATGGGGAAAATTTCTGCAAGGAGGCATATATAATGAAAAGATCGTTTATTTCCGTGCTTTTGGTCATGCTGCTGTTGATCGCGTCATTCCCGCAGCCGGCGGCGGCTAAAAATCAGGATGTCGGGACCCTGGCACTGACAGAAGGTACGAGTTCATTCCTGTCTCTGCCGACAACGGAAAAGGTGAAAAAATGGACATCCAAATCGCCGGAGATCGCAGCGGTGACGCAGGACGGGGAAGTGATCGCGCTGTCACCGGGAACCGCGAAAGTCATTGCGAAGACAAAGAAAAATAAGTATTTCTGGACGATCACGGTGGAAGCAGCTGATTTCGGTTCGCTTTCCCATGAAGGCTACCAATTGGAGCAGGTGGTGGTTTTAAGCCGGCACGATATCCGGTCTCCGTTCAGCAGCAGTGATTCCCTGCTCGGAAGGCTCACCCCGCATCAGTGGTTCAACTGGTCTTCTAACCCCAGCGAGCTGTCGCTGCGTGGAGGGGTCCTGGAGACCAATATGGGGCACTATTTCCGGAAGTGGCTCGAAAAAGAGGGCCTGTTCCCGGAAAACTATCACCCCGAGGAGGGCGAGGTGCGGTTCTATTCCAACGGGAAGCAGCGGACGATCGCAACCTCCAAGTATTTCTCTGCCGGGCTTCTCCCGACAGCCTTCCCGACGATCGAGGTCAAGGCGCCTTATGATCAGATGGACCCGGTCTTCAACCCGGTGACCACTTATCTGACTGAGGACTATAAAGCCGCGGCTCTCAAGCAGATGGAAGAGATGTATCAGGAAAAAACGGAAGAACTGGAGCAGCAGTATGCTCTTCTTGCCGATGTGATCGATCTGGAAGGATCCGAAGCTTATAAGAGCGGAGAGTTTACCGGTTTTGTGCTCGATGATGTGACCTTCACTCTGGAGAAAAATAAAGAGCCCGCTGTATCCGGTTCCTTAAAAACCGGCTGTAATGTCAGCGATGCGCTTGTGCTTCAATATTATGAAGAGAGCGATCCGATCGCGGCCGCTTTTGGGCACAACCTTTCCACGGAGGACTGGCGTGATGTTTCCGGACCCAAGGATACCTATGTGGACGTCCTCTATACGCCGGGGCTGATCGCTGCGAACATCGCGAACCCGCTGCTGCAGGAGATCGAAAGCGAGCTTTCCGCCGAAGGGCGCGAATTCACGTTCCTCTGCGGGCATGATTCCAATCTGGCCAGCGTGATGGCGGCGCTTGATGTGGAAGAGTATGCGGCACCTTTAAGTATCGAAACGAAAACGCCGATCGGCAACAAGATGGTGTTTTCCAGATTTAAAAACGCGGCAGGGGAACAGTTCTGGTCCGTGGATCTCGTTTACCAGACCTTCAACCAGCTTCGCGCGGTCCCGCTTTTAGACCTTTCCGAGCAGCCCTTCGTGTATCATCTTGCCTTTGAAGGAATGGAGCAGAACGCGGACGGCCTGTATACGGATGAAGCTCTGAAAACGCGTTTTAAGGAAGCCATCCAGGAGTATGATGAACTGATCGCCAAATACGGCGAAGAGCCTCTCGAAGAGGCGGCGTAAAAAGTCGCCTGCGAAGCGACCATTTGGATTGCTCAGTCCGATATACTGACTTCAGAAGTTAAGGAAACGCACCTGCCGATGCGGCAGAGAAAGAGAGGTCAGGTATGAAAAAGGGACTTACGGAAGTGGTTTTTGTTCTGGACAGAAGCGGATCCATGGGAGGGCTGGAAAGCGATACGATCGGCGGTTTCAACTCCATGATCGACAAGCAGAAGACGGAGCCGGGAGAGGCTTTGATCTCGACGGTGCTGTTTGATGACAAGACAGAGATCCTGCATGATCGGATGCCGCTTTCCGAGATTGGGAAGATGACGGACAAGGAGTATTTCGTCCGCGGCTGCACGGCGCTTCTGGACGCGGTCGGAGGAGCGATCAGCCATGTGAAAAAGGCGAGAAAGGCGATGCCGAAGGACGAACGGCCGGAAAAGACGCTGTTTATCATCACGACGGACGGGATGGAGAACTCCAGCAGGCATTACACCTACAACAGGGTAAAGGAACTGGTCGAGAAGCAGCAGAAAAAGCACAACTGGGAATTTGTATTCATGGGCGCGAACATCGACGCGATCGCCACGGCCGGGAGATTCGGGATCCGTAAGGAACGGGCCGTGAACTATGAGCACGACAGCGCCGGGACCAGGCTGAACTGGAAGGCGATGGGCTCCATGGTCAGCTGTGCGAGGGCAGCCAGCAGCGCGGATCTTGGCAGGGTAATGGACGAGGAGGACTTCCTCGAGGACGTCCGCGCAGACTATGAGCGCAGACACAATAAGTAATTGAAAACAGGCTGGGGCTCTCTTTGCAGAGCCCCGGCAATATTATGATCAGGAGGTTCATGATGCTCAATACGAAGGAACCACTGGCGAAGGATTTACAGGAAAAGCTGAGTAAGCTGGAAAATTATATCAAGGAGCTGGGTTCGCTTGCCGTCGGGTTTTCCGGCGGCGTGGACTCAGCGTTTTTGCTGACTGTGGCCGCTGAAGCGCTGAACGATAAGGCGATCGCGGTGACTGCTGAAGATGCGTCATTCCCGGAACGGGAGATGAAGGAGGCAAAGGCTTTCTGCGAAGAGCGAAGGATCCGCCAGATCATCTGCGTCGTGGATCCGATGCAGGATGAGGAGTACAGGCATAATAGCCCCGACAGATGTTATTTTTGCAAACGGCGGATCTTCTCGGAACTATTGAGGGCGGCAAAGGAAAACGGGATCGAGTATGTGGCGGAAGGGTCGAATATGGATGATCTGGGAGATTACCGCCCCGGGCTGCGGGCAGTGGAAGAGCTTTCCGTGAAGAGTCCGCTCAGAGAAGCCGGGCTCTATAAAGCCGACATCCGCATGATCTCAAAAGCGATGGGGCTGCCGACCTGGAGCAAGCCGGCGTATGCCTGCCTTGCGTCTCGGTTCGTCTATGGAGAGGAGATCACGAAAGAGAAGCTTCACATGATCGACCGCGCGGAGCAGTTTTTGATCGAGCACGGTTTCTTTGAGGAACGGGTGCGGCTCCACGGCAATCTCGCGAGGATCGAGGTGCCGCCGAAGGACATTGCGCGGCTGGCGGAGGAAGAAACCCGGCAGGCCGTGGTCGAGGAATTCAAAAAGATCGGATTTTTATACGTGACGCTCGACTTGAAGGGCTATCAGATGGGAAGCATGAATGCGACGTTAAAGTAACTATTTTTTTGACGAAATGAGGGAAGAAAGATAGAATAGGCATATCTGAGAAACTACATAATATAAAGGAGAACCAAAGTGAAAAAGAAATATGTGAGTGCATTATTGGCAGCGATGATGGTCGTACCGGTGGCCGGCTGCCAGAAACAGGCTGCTGCGCCGGCGCCGGCAACGGAAGCAACGCAGGAGGCAGCTGCTCCGGAGACGGAAAAAGCAGAAGATACCGAAGCTGCGGAAGAACCGGCAGAGCCGCAGTCAGAGATCTACGCGAGCCAGTACGGCTGGATCGTAACGTATGACCCGTCCGTGATCAGAGTGGAGGATAACTCGGATCCCGCAGATGAGGTCAGCTTTATCTACACGGGAGAATCCGCCGGAACCAATATGCTTACCATCAGCATGGCAGACGGAAAGCTGCCGAACGAGTTCATGGATGAGCTGCAGGACACCGGATCGGAGTTCACGGTCACCGGCGGCTTTTTCCCGGGAACCACCGACAAGTGGGGCTATTGGGTAGATACGGTAGATTCGGATGAAGGATCCGGTCTGCATGAGGAGTGGATCCTCGGCGAGTACAGCCTGGGAACGCTGGCGTTTCAGTTTACCACGCATAAATCCGGGGATGATGAGATCGACATACCGTGCAGTGATGCGCTGGCTATGATCGTGGACTCGGTGGAATATGAGAACTTCGGGCCGCAGACCATGTATGACGGCATTCCCGGCACCTATATTCAGACAGTGACCGAAGAGATCGGCGGAGAAGAGGTAACCTCGGATTACTCGATCACTCTCAATGAAGACCATACGGGGAATATGTCTATTCAGGATGTGATCCCGATCCTTTGGGACGACAAGATGCTCATCTATGAAGATGGAGGCTATTCCTACAACTATACGAAGAACGGAAACTCGATCACGGTGGATATGGACGGCATGGATTCGATCTTCACAGCCGAAGGCGCTGCGGAAGCCTCTCTTCCCGCGTACGAATATCCGGGTCCGGAAGCATTTTACTACGCCATATATCAGTATGTGACCGATGAGCTTTCCAAGAATTACGATCCTGCGGATGTGACCATTCCTTCGGTTGCCGAGGTGTATATCGATTCGAGCGACAAGGATGATATCAAGTACTACGCCGACTTCTGGATCTTCAATTACGATCTGGACGGAGACACGCTGGAGACAAAGTCCGGCGGGAACTATCCGGGCATCATCCATCTGAAGGAAACGGATGGCTCGTATGAGGTGACGAAGATCGAGCTCGTCGAAGACGGAGAAGATTTTGATGAAAACGCAAAGAAGCTGTTCGGAGATCAATATGATGCCTTTATGAAGGTGTATTCCGACAGCGATCTGAATAATGAGATCCGCGCGCAGATCATCGCCAATTATGTGGCGGCCAATGGTCTTCCCATAACTCAGTATCAGGATTATGGCTGGGATCCGGTAGAATTGCCGCAGGAGAACATTGATACGTTTTACAGTGATTTATAAAGAGCGAAGCCTGCACCCCGGAACGAAAGTTCCGGGGTTATTTATTCGCAGGGCGGCATAAGGCTTTATTCCGGCATACGACGAACGCGCACGAGCAGGAGGGAAACCCCTCCTGTTCTTTTTTAAAATTCATGTGATAGATTTTGGGTTTCGCTCCTATATATATCATAGAAAACGATCAAGACAGCCTGAGGCGCTTGCCGCTGAGGGCGGATGAAAGAGTATCGGGGATCAAAAAGAAGAAAGGAGAGATGAAAGTGAGTGGTGCAATTTCAACAGAAGAGAAAATTGAATTGATGACTGAGCTGGCTTCTCTGGGCGGATTTATCGCTAAACTCGCAGGGGAGAAACTGGAAGAGCTTGTAGGCCCCGTTGAGACAAGAAAAATTCTTTCAAAATCACACCGGTGCCGGGGGGCTGAAAGTCACAAAACGATGGTTGAAGTTGATCAG
>JAEESA010000250.1 GCA_016286115.1 Lachnospiraceae bacterium | reverse complement strand
ATAGAAAGAACTGACTGTGGAAACCGCTTCATCCGTTGCGATGGTGGTCTTATGGGAAGTCCATAATGTATTTGCCGTCACCATCGCCAATGCGATCAGACTGCCTGCGATCGCTGTCAAAACAATTGTTTTACTTGAGATCTGCTTCTTTTCTTTCATAAAATATCACCATACAGCAGCTCAAGCATCAGGGCCGCATCCTCCTGATAGATTACTGTTGTGATCTCATCTGTCTTTTCCGGAAACAGTTCGCCGGGCAGGTTTCCGTCTGCGATCTTAACCGCAACCTGGATCGTGTCATAACCGATCGAATAACAATCCTGCACACCGAGACAGTAGATCACACCGTCATGCAGGTACCGCAAAGCTTCCACATCATGATCCATGCCTACAATGACTGCATCACTTTCCGTTTCCGTAACCGCCCTTGCGGCCCCGACGGGGTTACTCATGTTACAGCAGACGATACCGTCAAGATCCGGACAGTCTTTTAAGATCTTCAGTGTCAGGTCATATGCCAGATCGACGGAATCCATATCGTATTCCGTCGCTACAATTTCCATGTCACCGTATTTGGCGATCGTATCCTTTGCGCCTCTTGCTCTGTCTTCATGACAGGGCGCGCCGACACTTCCCACCAGGATCGCAACTTTTCCCTTATAATCCAGTTTTTTGCAAAGGGCTTCCGTCAGATCCGCGCCGTCCTGATAGTTGTGTGTATTTCCGACATATGCGATCCTTTTACAGCCATCTTTCGCATCCGAACTGGAAAATGTCATGACTTTTGTTCCGTTTTCGATCATCTCGTCAAGGATCGGAGAAATGATCTCTTCGTCCGCAACATCAACTCCTATGACATCATAATTCTGTTTTTCCGCTTCAAGAAGCCTTTGGATCTGATCATCGGCAGATGCTCCTTCCGGCGCCATATACTCATATGTGACCGTGATGCCTTTCTCCAGGAACTGTCTCTGCGCTTCTTCCATGCCGAGTGCCACGGCATCCCACCAGGAATGTACCGTCTTATAGGTAAAATAGAAATTATAATGATCCTTTTTGGGTTCGTACTGATCCAGTTCAAGATTAAAGTTTACAGCGCTGTTGACATCATCCTCAGCGTTTAGTTCCGCTTCGGCCAAATCCCCTGCGCCCTGCGAAACCGCAGCCTCCTCCGATACGTTCACGGAAGAGGCATTGGAGCAGGCGGAGAATACGGCAGATGATAAAAGCGCGAACGATAAAAAGCCGATTTTCCTGCGAAAATAACCCATCACGTAAAACCTCCAATTATTCACCGCTTTCTGTTTAGTAAAACTGCGAGGCAGATCGTAAGCGCCGCTGCTGACAAAAGGACAGCGGCCGCCTTTCTGAAGCGGGGAATCCAAAACGACAGCTGTGAATAGCAGCCGTTGAAATAATGATGGAGAAGGTCCTCCAAAAGGATCCTCTGTTCACCCTTCAGGTCCTCCTCGATATGTGTATTTTTTGAAAGCACCATGGTCTTTCTGGTGTCGCCGTCATAAGGATCCCATGCATATTCCTTTGTAGAGGGGTCTCCTGTTCTGGCAAAGTTGGCCCACATCTCCTGCACGGTATCCGCAAGCTCCGGCTCTACATATGCTCCCGTATAAATGGTCTCCTGAAGATTACGGAACACATAGGAAAGCTCTATGGCGTGGCAGGCGCCGATCTCTTTATCCTCTCCGGGGCAGGCCCAATAATAGGTATAAGCACGGTTTCCGTTTTCGGCATGAAGGCGCGCCTGCTCCATGGCAGGAAGGCGGAACAGCATCTCGTTATAAAACTCCGTCAGCCTCCAGAACCGCGGCCCGGACAGCGTGTGCAAAAAGGCTTTCGCCTGTGCCTTTTCCTGCGCGGACATCCTTTTCTCGTTATTCTCAAATACAACGGGAAGCCCCTGCCGGAATATGGTTTTTCCTTCAATCCCGGGGACATAATACCCCATCTCCCGGATCCAGTACCGGACCTCGTCCCGGTTGGTGCCGATCAAAAGATCGACTCCGTTGCTTTTTCCTTCCCGGTAAGCACCGTAAAGATCCAGCGGAAGGACTACCCCATCCCGCTCCGGAAAGTTATTGAAGTCATTCAGCTGTTCGTTGAACCTGCGCAGCTCCTTTTCCGGCAGCTCCATCAGCTCCCTCATGCAGGTGCAGCCGGTTTTTTTCAACATTCGTTTGGTAAGCTTTTTACATTCCTCTCTGGAATAAGTTAGGGCAATGGAACCGCTCTCTGCGATCACCCTCCGAAACAGCCCTTTTGCCTCATCGATCAACGGGAGGAGGGATACGCTCCCCGCCCCCGCCGATTCGCCAAAGATCGTGACTTTGTCCGGATCACCGCCGAAAGATCTGATATTTTCCCGGATCCATTTCAACGCGCAGATCTGGTCCAATAACCCGAGGTTCCCGCTCTCCGGGAAATCTTCCCCTCCTTCCACCATGGAAAGGTCGATAAAGCCCATGATCCCAACCCGGTACTCCACCGTGACCAGGATGATATCTTCAAACCGTTTTACAAAATTATGCCCGTCATACAAGGGGTCCGATACCGCTCCCCAGCCATAGGAACCGCCGTGAAAGAAAACCATCACGGCCCGGTCCTTGAGATCTTTTTTTGCAGCCCAGATATTCAGAGTCAGGCAATCCTCGCTCTGCGGATAGTAAGAGCCGACCTCCGAAGGCCATTTGGTCTGGATCGGGGAGGCGCCGAAATAGAACGCCTCGTATATGCCATCGTTTTTCTCCGCCTGTTCCGGCCTTTTCCAGCGCCTCTCTCCCACCGGTGGCTTCGCATAGGGGATCCCCTTGAAGGAAAGGACATCCTCTTTTTCCTTTCCCACAAAGGTACCGTTTTCGCAGCGAACCGCCTTTTCAATGTCGTAAGGCCCCTTGATCTCGCGGTTTACGCCGTACATGGCGCGCATGCGTTTTTCTGCAGAATTAATCATATTTTCCTCTTCCCATGGATCATGTCGTCAAACGATGATTTTGCCTTTTTCTTTAAGCCCAGAGAAACCGATCTTGCACCCTGGATCGCTGTTCCGAAGATCGGGATCTGGATCTTGGGTGCAGGCTTCTCCTCTGTATCGCCTGTTTCCTTTGTACGGGAAGTTGTTTTCGGGACAATGCCCAGGAACCCTTCTCCAAGAGTACGCAGCGTTTCCTTGCCAAACGACACTGCCCTGCCGGCCAGCTCTTTAAGACTCTGCGGCACGATGATCGCCTTTGCCGCTCCGATCGTGGTATCCGGTTTGCAGTCTTCTCCTGCAAGGGTCTGCGCCACCTTGATGAACAGATCCATGTAAAGCTTCATGCTGGCATCATTATACCGGCTGGCAGCGTAATCGAGCATGAGTACCGGCCCGTCTTCTCCGTCCAGGATCTCCATATCCATAATGGTCTGGGAAGCCGCCTGATTCTGCCGCACATCCACCATTTCAATGCCAAGCTCCGAAAGATTGTCTGTATCCCGGATATCCTGCTGATACAGGAGATAAGCGGATTCGTTGTTTGCCACCTGGTTGTTTAAGTCCACGTAGGGATAGCAGCTGTGCTCAATCCCAAGGCGCACCTGTTCGTGGATATCTTCAAATACCTGTTTTAAGGTCAGGCTGTCCTTAAACCGGATCCCGATGGGCAGATCCCGGAACAAAAGCCCCACGGACTTCATGTGCTGCAGGTCCTCCCTGCCGTTATAGATCCAGGAAAGCTTGATATCCGGCGCGTTATTGTAAATGCTGATCGCAAGCGCCGCCACCGAGATAAAGAACTCATTCCTGGTGACGTGGTATTCCTTTTCCACCGCCTGCATCCGCGCGTTTTCGATCCCGAGCTCCGTCATCAGCTCGCCCATTTCATTGTCTCTCGAGGTGTGGTCGATCTTCGGATAAGAAGACCACTCGATCCCGTCGTAACGCTCCTCGAAATACTTCCTTGCTTCCTCATACTGTGCGGTATTGGCCGCATGCTCTCTCTGGCTCAGCATCAGATAGTAATAATCCGGATCGATGGGCGTCTGCAGGAAGGCGTTCTGAACCCCCGCCATAAAGACCTTCATGGAAGTGCCGTCAAACAAGGTATGATGCACATCAAAGAAGATATAGCCTGCCGATTCCGTTTCAAAGACTCTGCACCGGAACATTTTTCCTTCTATGATCTTGAAGGGATAGACCAGCGTATCCTTTACGAACTGCATCTCAAATTCGGACAAGTGCTCCACCGGAATATCCTCCAGAACCTCCGGCGTATACTTCTGCATCAGCTCTCCGTCCTCGTTCCAGAAGAAGGTGGTCAGAAGCGCCGGATGCGCCGCGATACTCGCCTTCATGATCTTGGCAGCGTCCTCCATGTTCACCAGCGCCTTATCCAGTTTCAGCATGGAGAAGAGGTTGTACATCGTGGAAGCCGGCGTATAGAACTGATAATCCACCATATAACGCTGCTCTGCGGTCAGATAATGGGGCTCCTTCAACGCCTCCTCGTTTCTTTCGTCCGCAGTGCCGTCCGGGTTCTCCTCTCTCACCTTCTCGTACAAAACCGCGATCTTTTCCGGCGTACGTCCCGTAAAGATCTCATTTGTACTGAGACCCGGCAGGTCGCAGGCGGTGAGCATTTCGATCGAAGTCAGAGAATCCCCGCCCATCTCATAGAA
>JAEESA010000249.1 GCA_016286115.1 Lachnospiraceae bacterium | reverse complement strand
TGAAGGTGGTGAAGGATGCGCATCAGGAGAAGGACTGCTTCCTTTCGGTGAAGCTCCCGAAAAGCTTTCCCGGGGAATGGAAAGATGCAGAGCCGGAGACGCTTTTATACCGCGAAAAACCCTTTTGGCTCCGCCGGCTCCTGAACGATGCGCCGTCAACCTATGAAGAAGTGGTGACGGATCTCCCTTCGATCTATGCAGACGCCCATTCCGTAAGGAGCGACGCGCGAAGATACGAGGATGATTTTCCGCTGGCAAAGGTTTATAATATCGAAAACCAGCTTGAAAAAGCGCTGCAAAAAACCGTGTACTTAAACTCGGGCGCGGCGCTTGTGATCGAGAGGAGCGAAGGCTTTGTTTTTGTTGACGTGAACAGCAAAAAGAACGTAAAGAATAAAGAAAAACAGGAGGCGCTTCTTGCGATCAATAAAGAAGCGGCAAAGGAGCTGTTCTTCCAGCTCCGGCTCCGCAATCTCTCCGGTATGATCCTTGTGGATTTTATCCATATGGACAGGGAACACCGGGCGCTTTTGGAACGGGAATTAAGGAGCCTTTCCAAGAAGGAAACCGTACAGACCGAATTCGTGGATTTCACGGGGCTTCAGCTTGCAGAACTGACAAGGAAACGTACGCGCAAAACGCTTTTCGAACAGATATTTGAGAGGTAAAAAATGATCAAAACACTGGCCGGTTACATCCGGGAATACAAAAAACCATCGATCATGACGCCGATCTTCATGATCGCCGAAGTCGTGATGGAAATGATCGTGCCGCTGCTCATGGCGGCGATCATAGACACCGGCGTCGCCAATAAGGATATGGGCTTCATTCTGAAGGTGGGGGCGGTGATGCTCTTATGCGCCGTCGCCGGACTTTTCTTCGGCATCATGGGCGGGAAATACGGAGCGATGGCGGCTACCGGCTTTGCAAAAAATCTTCGTAAGGGGATGTTCGACCGGATCCAGACCTTCGCCTTTTCCAATATCGACAAGTTCTCGACCGCCGGCCTTGTGACACGCCTTACCACCGACGTGACCAATGTGCAGAACGCGTATCAGATGCTGCTCCGGATGTGTTTCCGTGCACCGATCTCCCTGGTCGCCGCAATGATCATGTCGTTTGCGATCAGCCCGAAGATGGCCTCGATCTTTCTGATCGCCGTTATCTTCCTTTCCTGCGTCGTTGTGGTGCTGATGTTCTTTGCCACAAAATACTTCCGCCAGGCGTTTCCGAAATACGACGAACTCAACGCTTCGGTACAGGAGAATATTTCCGGGATCCGCGTTGTTAAAGCGTTCACAAGAGAAGACTTTGAAAACAAGAAATTTCGCAAGGCCAGCGACGGGATCTACAAGATCTTCATCAAGGCGGAGGGCGTGATCACGTTCGCCATGCCGATCATGATGGGAACCATGTTTGCGAGCATATTGCTCCTGTCCTGGTTCGGCGCGCATCAGGTCATCCAGAGTGACCTGGCGACCGGCGAACTCATGAGCCTCTTCACCTATTGTATGAATATCCTGATGAACCTGATGTTCTTATCCGTGATCTTCGTCATGATGACCATGAGCGAGCCTTCGATGCGGCGTATCGCAGAAGTCCTGACGGAAGAGTCTGCCATTAAGAATCCGCCGGATCCGATCGTGACGATCCCCGACGGCAGCGTGGAGTTTAAGAACGTCACCTTCAGTTACAGCGACACTTCCGAAGAACCGGTCTTAAAAAATATCAATCTGAAGATCGATTCCGGCGAAACGATCGGGATCATCGGCGGGACGGGCAGTTCCAAGACGTCGCTGGTGAACCTCATCAGCCGGCTTTATGACGCCAACGAAGGCGAAGTGATCGTCGGCGGGAATGACGTAAAAGAATACGACCTTTCCACGCTCCGCAAAAAGGTGGCTGTGGTTTTGCAAAAGAACGTTCTCTTCTCCGGCACGATCTATGACAACCTGCGCTGGGGAAATAAGGAGGCCACGGAAGAGGAATGCCGGCACGCTGCAGAACTGGCCTGCGCCGACGAATTCATCAGGCAAATGCCGGAGCAGTATCTCACAAAGATCGAGCGGGGCGGCGCCAACGTCTCCGGCGGCCAGCGGCAACGCTTATGCATCGCGCGCGCCCTTCTTTCCGACCCGAAGGTACTGATCCTGGACGACAGTACCTCGGCCGTTGACACCGCCACCGACGCAAAGATCCGCAGTGCCCTGAAAGAGTATCTTCCGGGCACCACGAAATTCATTATTGCCCAACGGATCTCCTCCGTAATGCAGGCGGATCGGATCATCGTTATGGATAACGGAACAATCAACGGCGTAGGAACACATGAGGAGCTTCTGAAAAACAACAATATCTACCGCGACGTGTATGAATCGCAGACCAACGGAAACCAGGATTTTGATGAGGTTTAAGAGATGGCAGAGGAAAAAGCAAGAGAAGTAAAAATGGGACAGAGGGGCCGCGGGCACGGGCCGAGGCCGAAGGTGGAGAACCCGGGGAAGGTGTTTAAGCGGCTCATGGGATATGTGATGAAGGGGTACGCGCCGCATCTTGTGATCATGGTGGCCTGTATCTTTGTGTCGGTCTTCGCGACGCTGAACGGGACAATGTTTATGCGGACATTGATCGACGATTATATCACGCCTATGATCGGGCAGGCAAATCCTGATTTCGGACCGCTGGCGGATGCGCTGAGGACGGTCGCCATGTTTTATCTGATCGGGGTCGCGGCCTCATTCGTGCAGAACAGGATCATGATCTATGTGACACAGGGGACGATGAGAAAGCTCCGGAACGACCTTTTCGAGAGAATGGAGGTTTTGCCGATCCGGTATTTTGATACGAATGCACATGGCGACATTATGTCGATCTACACGAACGATATCGACACGATCCGGCAGATGATCAGCCAGGCGATGCCGCAGATCATCAACTCGATGATCACGGTTACGGGGACCTTGATCAGTATGATCATGCTGAGCCCGCTGCTGACGGCGGTGTCGGTGGGAATGATCGTGCTGATGCTGGTCATCACGGGCAAGGTGGCCGGGCTTTCGGGACGGTACTTTGTGGCGCAGCAGAAGGATATCGGCGCGCTGAACGGCTATATCGAAGAGATGATGGACGGGCAGAAGGTCATCAAGGTTTTCAGCCATGAAGAGGAAGCGGTCGAGCAGTTTGACGAGCTGAATGAAAAGCTTTTGGACAGCGCGTATAACGCGAACCGTTTCGTGAACATCATCGGGCCGATCAATGCGCAGCTCGGGAATGTGAGCTTTGTGGTCGTGTCCGTGGTGGGCGCGGCGCTGGCGATCCCGAATCTTTTCGGCTTTACGGTCGGCGGTTTGGCATCGTTTTTGACTTTGAACCGGAGCTTTGCGATGCCGATCAACCAGATCAGCCAGCAGTTCAATTCGATCGTTATGGCGCTGGCCGGGTCGGAGCGTATCTTTAAACTCATGGATGAAAAGCCGGAAGAGGACCAGGGCTATGTGACGCTTGTGAACGCGAAGATGGAAAACGGAAAGCTTGTGGAAGCGGGAGAAGAGCATACCGGCCTCTGGGCGTGGAAGCATTTCCATAAAGACCTCGGCACGACGGATTATGTGGAGCTGAAAGGGGACGTGGTCTTTGACGACGTGGACTTCGGCTACAATGAAGAGAAGATCGTGCTGCACAATATCAAGCTCTTTGCGACACCCGGGCAGAAGATCGCTTTTGTCGGATCGACCGGCGCAGGGAAGACAACGATCACGAACCTGATCAACCGGTTTTATGATATTCAGGACGGAAAGATCCGCTATGACGGGATCAATATCAACAAGATCAAAAAGGCAGATCTGAGGCGGTCTCTCGGGATGGTTCTGCAGGAGACGAATCTCTTCACGGATACGGTGATGGAGAATATCCGTTACGGGAATCTGAATGCAACGGACGAAGAGGTGATCGCGGCGGCGAAGCTCGCGAATGCGGACGGCTTTATCCGGCAGCTCCCGGACGGCTATAATACAGTTCTGACCGGGAACGGGGCAAACCTTTCCCAGGGGCAGAGGCAGCTCCTTTCGATCGCGCGCGCAGCGGTTGCGGATCCGCCGGTTTTGATCCTGGATGAAGCGACCAGCTCCATTGATACGAGAACGGAGCGGATCGTGCAGGACGGCATGGACAAGCTCATGCACGGACGCACGACCTTTGTGATCGCACACCGCCTCTCTACGGTAAGAAACAGCAACTGCATCATGGTGCTGGAGCAGGGCCGGATCATCGAGAGGGGAACGCACGACGAGCTGATGGAAGAGAAGGGAAAATATTATCAGCTCTATACGGGAGCCACAGCCTGAGCGTTTCATCGTATATCTTTTTGTTAAGGAGTAAGAAAATCATGGAACTGACAGGGATCGGAAATGAAAATGCAGCAGCTTTTCAGAAGCTGTTGCCCGAACTATCTCTTTCGGACTATACCGTGGCGATCGGCGCGATCGAGGACGGGCACGCGGCAGGGGTCGCGCTGTATAATGTGCTTGCGGATGCGCTGATCCTGGATTATATCTTTGTGGCGGAGGAATACCGGCGCAGAGGGATCGGCGAGGCATTGGTCCTGGATTTTCTGGAGGAAATATACGACTCGGGTGCCGCTGCGCTTCATGTGAATTATCCCGAAAAAGAAAAAGAACTTCAT
>JAEESA010000248.1 GCA_016286115.1 Lachnospiraceae bacterium | reverse complement strand
CGATGCCATCAACCATATCCGAACTGATCTTGATAAAACGATCGGATAACCCCTTAATGAGCGTTTCCAGTTCATCCTGCTTATTTTTTGCAGCGCCTTCCAGCGCCTCTGACTTCGCCTGCTCAAAAACGGCTTTTAAAGACGTAAACTGAAATCTCGCTGACATCAGGATGACCTGCCGATCCTTTGATAACTGCAGCGGTTCCTCGTCCGAGAAAAGGCGTTCCGGCAGCTGTACCGGGTCATCTTGTGTTGCAAACTGAAGGCTTTTTTGAGCGCCCTCGATACTGTTTTCGATCTTCACCCTCTCGATCATGCCCTCCGCATAATCCGGGGTAATGAGGAAGCGATCCGTGTCCGGGATATTCACGCCCGTAAGCGCCAGATGAAGCGCTTTTTGGCGCACCAGTTCATCATCTTCCTTCGTACTTACCAGCATCGCATTTAAAAATGACGATAACTTTGTTTCCGCTTCTTTCGTAAACTGATCGGATCCCACGATCTCTGCGATAAGGAGGAGAGAATCCCCGCAGATCTCCATAAACTGATGGCAGTGTTTAAGCTCATCTTCATAGTTGGATACGATCTCGGCATTCGTCTCGGGATTCGTCCCGAAAGCGTCTTTCATGGACGAAACGGATCCGCCTGTTAATTTCGTCCATAAATAGTCCGCCTTTTCTTCAATGCTCTTATGAAAATCGGTGAGCAGCCCTTTAAGCCCTGCCGTTTTTTCGCCGGTTATCCCTTCAATAAAAACAACGGTTTTGGCAAGGCGGTCTTGAAAGGCCTCCCGCGTTGTATAAACATCTTCAAGCCCCCGGCGAAGATCACTATAGGGAGTCGGATCCAGCTTCTTTTCCAGATCAGTATATTGACCCAGAAAAACATCCTTTTCACTCCTTTGCTTTGTCTCGAAAATCTCCGGCTGCTCCTTTATGCCAACGGAGTACTTCGTCTCAGCGAGCTTCGTTTCAATGGGCTTTTGCTCCTTCAGCTGCTTTTGATCGACAACCGCGCCTTCATCAAAATTCATCTTCTATTCTCCTTATCGCAGACATGAACACCTGCCGCTCCAAACGGTTCAGGTTCCTCTTCTTCATCCAGGTATCTTCAAATTTCAAAAGCTTCCCTTCCTGAGCGTCAATATAGAAAGTTTTGGGAAGCGGGTCTTCCACCGTGATCGCTTTGACCGCGTAATCAAAAAGATAGGTCAGCTCCATCAGCGCTTCCGGCCTCGCGTAAAGCCCTTCCAGCCGCGCCCCGTCCTCAAATTTCGTCACGCTGATCATGCAGCTTACTTCCCCGTTTTTCAGCATGATCCCGCCGTAGCGGTTCTCTTTGGAGAGCATCAGCTTCCCGTCCAGCCAGGAGTTTAAGGACGGTAATTCCTCCGCGATCGCCACAACTTTTTCCTGCACTTTTTCATCCGCCATGGCGCCGCGGATCAGCTTCGCCCCCTCCGGAAGTTCGCTCTTCCCGAAAGGAGCAGCCGCAACAACTTCTTTCATGTCGTATCGTGTTCTAAAGGTGCTTCCCTTATTGATCACAAAGCCGCATTTCGAAAGAAATGAAAAGATCTCCGGAAGCGGCTTATCTTCCCCCACAAACATCCCTGCGGACAGGCCGATCACGAAGCGAGAATCCAGCGCCTTCATCAGGAGGTTTAAGAATTCTCTCCCTAACCCTTTTTTGCGGAATTGATCGGCGATCGCAAAGAACCTTAGATCCGCAGTGTTTCCGTAAAGATCCAGTGCAGCCGCACCTGCGGCGGCGCCATCCTTAACCAATCCGAAAAACGTCCGGCCGGGAATTTTAAGTTTATATAAAGCTTTGATCTCTTCTCCGAAAAAGTTCAGATTCTCACCGTTAATGGCAGTTAAGATCAATTCATCGCTCATGACTGATCCTCATACTTTCTGCATAGCAATACTCGTAATCCGTTGTGTGGAAGTCCGGATTAAGCTCCAACAATTCATTCATGGACATCCGGCCGGCAACAAGAATGTGCCTGGCGCGGCGTAAAAGCGTATCATAAATGGCAAGGGACTTGCTATAGATCTCATACTTTTCATCCAGATCTTTGAAGCCGGCGTCCAAAAGCCTTCCCGCCGCATCCCGTAATGTCCGGGCTTCATCAAAAAGCTCCATCATTTCCGGGATCTCATCAAACATGTTTGTGAGCATCAATTCCCGGAACAGCTCCGGATAAAGGGCTTTCTTTTCTTCCAGTTTATTAAGCATTTCCCGGCATTGTTCAAGAGAAGCTCTATTGTCAAAAGTACCCTCCTCCTTCTTTTGCCCGGTGCGGTAGAGCATCCTCTCCCAGCCGAGAAGGATCGTCGCGTCATCCAGCTCCCACGGAGCGAGCGCATCAAAACGGGGCTCGAGCTGGCGGATCTGCCGGTCAAGCCGGGTGTTTGGATCGGGACCGGGGATCGATCTATCCAGTTTTTTCCGGATATAGATCCCCTGCATTGCCTTCATCGGCGTGCCGTCCGTGAGGTATTTGATATAACCTTCGACGCTGTCCAGAAAGAATTTGAGCGACCGGATCTTCGGGAAAAAGAGTTCTTTAACCCAGCCTTCTCTGCCGGCAAAGCCTTCTCTTTCACAGATCAAGCCGATTTTGGTTTCGATCGTTAAGAGCTGTTCCTCTATACTTTGTTTTTCCTTTATGGCCTGTTCGATATTTGCCTTATTTTCCGAAGGATAATTAAGGCCCTTCATGCGCTCTTTGACAGCTTCTTTAAGCGCCTTCTCAAACCCTTCCTCTTTCTCCGCTTCATGCACCATCTCTTCCGTAACCGTAGCGTCATAGTTCGCAAAAATCCGCTTAAACTGAGACATCAGTGCTCTTGATAAAACGCCGTTACGGACCCTGTCCTCCGCAGGGACCTTTTCCCCGGTGTGGATATTGATGCCGGTCAGGGAGAAGAACGATTCCGTTACCTCATGCAAAATGTTCATGATCCGGCTGTCGACCGCGTATTTCGCCCTGTCGTAGATGGTCTTAACCGTCCTTCCTTCGAGGTCTTTTTTTATTTCCGCTGCAGTGAGGATCAGCCCCGCGAACTGGCCGGCCATGCGCTCTCTTTCCTTGAACGTAATGAGTGGGCGCTCCGTAAACCCTACTTCCTTCAGATCCGTAACCGCCAGTTTCCCTGCTTTATGCAGCTGCATTCCTTTTTTTGCAAGCTCCAGAATGATGATCATGACAGGAGGCATACCGGCGCGCTGGCACCAGCTTTCCATCTTCTTCCAGTGCCGTTCAAAAACGGCCTCTTTTTCCCGGATAACGTCGTTGGAATATTCCAAAAGCCCCTGCCCGTAAACCGGCACATCCATGCGCTCCCGGCTCGTACAGATTTCCATCCCTTCGAGTCCTAAAAGGTCTTCTTCCGACCGTCTTACATATTCCTTTAAGATCTCATTGGTCGGGATCAATCGTTTTTTAACGTTTTCATAACCGAGGCAGGCCATCTGTAATTCATCCCGGTGCGAATAGGGCCAGCGCTCTAGGTTTTCCTCCACCACCGCCTCGATCGCCGGGATGAGGAGTGCGGGCCGTTCTGAAAGCACTTTTTCGGAGATGCTTAGAAGATAGCGAAACAATGCTTCAAAGAGTTTCGGATCATCTCCGAAATACCCTTCCACAGAGTAAAATTCTTCTTTTTTGCAGATCAAAAGCGCGTTTTTAACCTCTCCGTTTTCTTCATACAAAACGGAAGCATCCTGGTCATAGGAATCCCAGTCGATCGGATACTCGAGGGGCGTCGGGTTTTTCCTCGCGTGCGCTTCCCTCTGCATTTTCTTTTTCTGTTCGATCGTAAGGTAACGGAGGGAAAACATGTGTGATGCTTCCTCTTCGGTAAGCCTTGCCGGATGAGAACGCAGCACATGCGTATATACCGTGAAGGTATGGGAAGGGACTTTTTCAAGGGTAAAACCGGCGCAGGAAAAATACTCCGCCCGGAGAGCCTCTTCAACAGGGAACTCACTGTACGTTCCCAAAAGAAAGCCCCTGTCTCTGGCATCCTCTGCCCGGTTTTTTATAATGTCTGCCCCGTATTCATATGTGGAATACCGTTTCGACAGCGCCACCCAGACAATTTCCTGCCATTGAAACCTTACCCTTACTAAAACAACGCCGACCAGATAGTCACGGCCGATCCTTCCGTCAAAGGTAGCGACTCCGAATATTTTCCGATTTTTCAGATCCTCGAGATACATCTTCGGGATCAGCGTTTCGAATATCCCGGTATTGTCCTTATCGATCAGGACTTCATGCAGCATATTTACTCCTCTTCTATGCTTCTGTTTACAAGATCGTACGCGCCGATCGCCTGCAGCGAAAGCGGAAGCTTCGCGATCTGCTAATTTTGGATGATATGAAGACCACTTTGGATTGAAACGGCATAAAAGAAACCGCTGCTTTTACCGCGTTATTGAGCATCGTTAGAAGCTCTTTAGCTGTTTTTGCATGGAAAGAATAAAGATAGAGCCGGTCTTCTCTGGCACAGATGAGCAGGATCCCTTTCGCTTTTTCCACTTCAAAAAGAGCCTGCGAAAGCTTCGTGTCCGCCGCGCCATAAAACGCAAACTCTCCTTCCTTTTTCAGCAGCGCCATAACAGACATCCGTAAGGGGGTATCCAGCTTAGACAAGGGGAAGATCCCGTTCGAAGACTCTTTAATGTCTGCAAGCTCTTTGGAAAG
>JAEESA010000247.1 GCA_016286115.1 Lachnospiraceae bacterium | reverse complement strand
CGTTCCCAGGAAAAGGAGGGTCTGCTTGCTTTATTAGAGCGGGGAGAAAAAAACGGAGTCAAAGACTTACGCATCCTCAACCGCGAGGAAGTGCATGAGATGGAACCGAATCTCGCGGATGATGTGGAAAACGCTCTGTTCTGCCCCAGCGGCAGCGTTGTCTGTCCCTTCCACATGACCATGGCGTTTGCCGAAAACGCTTGCGCGAACGGAACCGCCTTTTCCCTGAACACAAAGGTCCTTTCCGTCAAAAGGAAAGGCGATCACTATATCGTCGAAACGGATCAGGGCGATTTTGAGACAAAAGCGGTCGTAAACGCGGCCGGCGTATATTCCCATATCTTCCATAATCAGGTTTCCGAGAAGAAACTCAATATCATTCCCCGCAAGGGCGAATATTTTCTTTTTGACAAGACCGCCGGGAACCATGTGAGCCATACGATCTTCCAGCTCCCCGGAAAAATGGGGAAGGGAGTCCTTGTCACACCCACGGTACACGGAAATCTTCTGGTTGGGCCCACGGCCGTCAATATTGAAGATCCGGAAGGCGTCAACACCACGCAGGAGGGCCTCGCGGAAATACGCGCAAAAGCTCCTCTTTCCGTAAAGGATCTGCCGTTTGGCGCCGTGATCACCTCCTTTGCCGGGATCCGCGCGCATGAAGAGGGCAGGGACTTTATCCTCGGGGAAATTTCGGACGCGCCGCTCTTCTTTGACGCCGCCGGGATCGAATCTCCCGGGCTCTCCTCCTCGCCTGCGATCGGGGAGTTCCTTGCAAAGCAGGTGGCTGAAAAACTGTCGCTGCCGGAGAAAAAGGACTTTATCTCTACAAGAAAAGGCATCCTCATGCCGGAGACCTTGACAGTAGAAGAACGAAACCAGCTGATCAAAGAGCAGCCGGCCTACGGCAATATCATCTGCCGCTGCGAAATGATCACCGAAGGCGAGATCATAGACGCCGTACATCGCCCGCTCGGCGCGAGGAGCCTGGACGGGGTCAAACGCAGAACGCGCTCCGGCATGGGAAGATGCCAGGGAGGCTTCTGCTCCCCCAGAGTCATGGAGATCCTGGAGCGTGAAGTGCCGATGGATCCGTTCTCCGTCACAAAAGCAGGCGGAAGATCCTTCCTTTTGACCGGAAAGAACAAAGACCTGCTCGGGAAGGGGGAGAACGCATGAAAAGCCATGATCTCATCATCATCGGCGGAGGTCCTGCCGGACTGGCTGCCGCCATCAGCGCAAGAGAAGCCGGGGTTGAAGACATTTTGATCCTGGAAAGAGACCGTGAACTGGGCGGGATCCTGAATCAGTGCATTCACAACGGTTTCGGGCTCCACACCTTTAAGGAAGAGCTGACCGGCCCCGAATACGCGGCCCGTTTCATTGAAAAAGCCGCCGCCCTCTCGATCCCCTATCTTCTCGAGACCATGGTCATGGACATCTCTTCGGACCGGGTCGTGACTGCAATGAACCGAAAACAGGGCTATTTCACGCTGCAGGCGAAGGCAATCATCCTCGCCATGGGCTGTCGTGAAAGAGCGCGGGGAGCCTTAAACATCCCCGGATACCGGCCGGCAGGGATCTACAGCGCCGGCACAGCGCAGCGGCTTGTTAATATCGAAGGCTTCATGCCCGGAAAAGAGGTTGTGATCCTCGGTTCCGGCGATATCGGCCTCATCATGGCCCGGCGCCTCACGCTGGAAGGAGCGAAGGTAAAGGTCGTGGCCGAGCTCATGCCCTATTCGGGCGGGTTGAAACGGAATATCGTCCAGTGTCTGGATGATTTCGGGATCCCCCTCAAGCTCTCCCACACCGTCATCGATATCGAAGGCAAAGAACGGGTGGAGGCTGTGACCATCGCTGAAGTCGGGCCCGATCGGAACCCGATCCCCGGTACCGAAGAGCGCTATACCTGTGACACCCTGCTCCTGTCCTGCGGCCTGATCCCGGAAAATGAGCTTTCCCGGGCTGCTACAGTAGAACTCAGCCGCATCACAAGCGGGCCTGTGGTCAATGAAAGCCTGGAAACGAACATTGACGGCATCTTCGCCTGCGGCAACGTTCTCCATGTGCACGACCTCGTCGATTATGTTTCAGAGGAAGCTGCCCATGCCGGAAGGGCCGCGGCTGCTTATATCAACGGAAATGCGGTAAAAGGCACGCATTCCATCCGCATACTGCCGAAAGGCGGCGTGCGCTACACGGTTCCGGTCGAGATCTCCCCGGAACGGATGGAGGACACGCTGACTTTAAGGTTCCGTGTCGGAGATGTATACCGCAACAAGAGCATCGGCGTTTACTTTGGGGATAAAAAGGTCCAGAGCAGAAAACGCCAGGTCATGGCTCCCGGCGAAATGGAGCAGGTGATCCTGAAAAAAGAAGATCTTTGCAGCGAGCCGGATCTCAGCGAGATCACGGTCACGATCGAGGAGGGCTGATCTGATGGAAGAAAGAACACTTACCTGTATCGGCTGCCCTCTGGGCTGCCTGATCACCGTAAAGCTCGAAAACGGGGAAGTAAAGGAGATCACCGGAAACACCTGTAAGCGCGGAGAGGTCTATGCGGGCAAGGAAGTGACAAACCCGACCAGGATCGTCACCTCGGTCTGCCTTGTGGAAAACGGCGTTTATCCCGTTGTTTCCGTAAAAACCGCCTCGGATATCCCGAAAAATAAGATCTTTGATCTGGTGGAGAGCCTCAAGGGGAAAAGCGTGAGCGCCCCCGTGAAGATCGGGGACGTGATCTTAAAAGACGCGGCAGGGACCGGCGTGGATGTGATCGCGACGAAAAACGTGGAAAAAGCCTGAAACGAGAAACAGCGGCCATGCGAGCCGCCGTCTCAGAGGAGTTAGTTATGAAAATGTTTTCGTCTGTGATAAAGAATATAAACGGAAATTGTGGAAAAAATGTGTCCAATTCCTAAAACGTTTCTAAAAAAGGAATGAGTACAAAGGAGGAGAAAATGAAAAAACTGGAAGAATATGTCAGAACCATCCCGGATTATCCGGAACCGGGCATCATGTTTCGGGATGTAACCACGATCCTGCAGGATGCGGACGGGCTGCAGCTCGCCATCAATTCCATGCTCGAAGAGCTGAAAGATCTTGATTTTGACGTGATCGCAGGAGCAGAGTCCCGCGGCTTTATCTTTGGTATGCCGTTGGCGTATGCGCTGAAAAAGCCCTTTGCCCTGATCCGCAAGGCCGGAAAGCTCCCCTGTGAGACGGTTTCGGCGTCCTACGAGCTGGAATACGGCAAGGCGACGATCGAAATGCATAAGGATTCGATCCAAAAAGGCCAGAAGGTCGTTCTCGTGGACGATCTGATCGCAACCGGCGGGACCATCAAAGCCGCTGCCGGCCTCGTGGAAAGCCTCGGCGGAGAGATCGTCAGGATCCTCTTTTTGATGGAACTCGAAGGCTTAAAGGGACGCGATAAGCTGAAAGAATATGATGTGCGTTCCGTTTTGCGCTACGAAGGCAAGTAAACCATGTCATCGGTCAGAGAACGCATCTCTCTTCTCAGAGCTCGCATGAAGGAAAGAGGAGTGGATGCCACCCTAGTCGTCACTGATGATTTTCATTCTTCCGAGTATGTCAGCCCCTACTTTCAGTGCCGTTCCTATCTTTCCGGTTTTGACGGATCTGCGGGAACGCTTTTGGTGATGCAGGAAAAAGCGGCGTTATGGACCGACGGAAGATATTTTCTGCAGGCGGAAGAACAGCTCCGGGACACCGGTATCGACCTGATGAAGATGGGGCAGCCGGAGGTTCCCACCCTGGAAGACTATCTTTCCAAAGAGCTTACCGACGGCCAGGTCCTGGGCTTCGACGGGCGGACTGTCAGCACACACCTCTTTCGTAAGCTCAGGAAAAAGTGCAAGCCCGGCGTAACCTTTTCCATGGAGTACGACCCGGCCGGCGAGGTATGGGAAGACCGTCCGAAGCGCATTCACGAGCCTGTATTCGAGTTGGAATTAAACTACGCAGGACGTTCACGAGCGGAAAAAATAGGCAAGATCAGACGTATATTGCAGAAAGACGGGGCAGACTGTCTGGTACTCTCCTCTTTGGACGATATCGCCTGGCTCCTGAACCTTCGCGGACAGGATGTGCAGTACAATCCCGTCTTTTTATCCTACCTGATCCTGAAGCAGGAGGAAATCCTGCTCTATGTGGATCCGGAAGCGGTTCCGGAAGAGATCAAAACAAGTCTTGAACGCGAAAATATACTTCTCAGGGAGTATGATCTGTTCTTTTCAGAGCTTTCGGACGAGATCCGCGGGCAGACGGTTGTCTTTGATCCCGATAAGAGCAGCGCGATGATCGCGCAGAAATTGGAGGCAGCATCCTCCCTGAAAGAAAAGAGAAACCCGACGGAGCTCATGAAAGCGGTCAAGAACGAGACCGAGCTCAAAAACTTACGTCTCGCTCACCAAAAAGACGCCGCTGCGATGATCCGCTTCCTCCACTGGCTGGAAGGCGCCGTCGGTAAAGAGCCCGTGACAGAGATCTCAGCGTCCGACAAGCTCGAAGAGTTCCGGAGCCAAGGCAACCATTATTACGGGCAGAGCTTCGCACCCATCGCCGGGTTCAAAGAACACGGGGCCATCATTCATTATGAGGCCACAGAAGAAACCGACAAGGCGCTTGAGAAAGAGAGCTTCCTCCTTCTCGACACCGGCGGGCAGTATCTGGAAGGCACAACCGACATTACACGGACAATCCCATTGGGTC
>JAEESA010000246.1 GCA_016286115.1 Lachnospiraceae bacterium | reverse complement strand
GGACCAGAGCGCTGAATTCCGAAGAGAGCGATCAGGTCACGGATATGCTGATCACAAACTACGGCGTGGATGAGAGCTCGATCGAGGTACAGACCATCGGTTCGACGATCTCCAACGAGATGCGGCGTGACGCCATCATCGCCGTCATCGTGGCCTGCATCTGTATGCTGATCTACATCTGGTTCCGCTTCCGCGATATCCGGACGGCGACCAGCGCGATCCTTGCCCTCGTGCATGACGTTCTGATCGTGCTGACAGCCTACGCATTGATCCGGATCTCCGTCGGCAACACGTTTATCGCCTGTATGCTGACGATCGTCGGATACTCCATCAACGATACGATCGTTATCTTCGACCGTATCCGTGAGAACCTGAAGACGGTCCACGTACAGAACCGCGAGACATTGAGAGAGGTGGCGAACCTGTCGCTGACACAGACCATCGGCAGGTCCTTAAATACGTCGATCACGACCTTCATCATGGTCCTGATGCTGTTCATCCTCGGTGTGCCGGCGATAAGAGATTTCTCCCTGCCGCTGATGATCGGTTTCATCTCCGGTACGTATTCGTCCATCTGCATCGCTGTGAACCTGTGGTACATGATGAAGACGAGAAAAATGCCGAAGGAAACCGCAAAGGTAACTGCGAAGGCTGCCGCGAAGGCGAAATGATCACTGAATTGACGTAAGAAAAACAGAAAGAGAAGGGGCTTTTTCCCGGAAACGGGAGGAAGCCTCTTTTGCTGTGTTAAGATCCTCAAAAAGGCCGAAGACGGTCGGACCACTCCCGCTCATGCCGGCAGTCTTCGCGCCATAGGCCTTCATGTCCCTGATGAGCGCAGAAACCGCAGGAAGGCGCGAAACGGTCACATCCTCAAGGAGATTGCCGCGGCACGTATCCAGCGCCGCAAGGTCTTTTCGTTCCATCGCCTGAATGCACCCTTCCACGTCGGGATGGACGGTCTCTTCATTCAGGACCAGCGCTTCAAAGATCTCCTTTGTCGAGATCCCCTCCTTAGGCTTTACCAGTATGACAGGGAGATCTTTAAGTTCAGGCAGCGGGGTCAAAACCTCGCCGATCCCCTCCGCCAGGGCGCTTCCCTGCCGGATGCAGTAGGGCACATCCGCCCCGATCTCTTTTCCCCAGGCCATTAAGGTCTCTTTTTCGATCCCGAGGGAAAAAAGGTCATTCACCCCCACCATGACGGCAGCTGCGTCGGCGCTTCCGCCCGCAAGGCCCGCCGCGGCCGGGATCCTTTTTTCAATGTGGATATGCAAAGGGAAGGTCTTCCCCGTCTTTTCTTCCATGAGAAGAGCGGCCCTAACGGCCAGATTGGACGTATCACAGGGCATATCCGGGTCGTCGGAGGTCAGTTCGATCCCGCCGGCGTCCTTCGGCTCCAAATGAACCGTATCCGCCAAAGAGAGCGTCTCCATGATCATGCGAAGATCATGGTACCCATCCTCCCTGCGCCGTAATACGTCGAGGGCGAGATTGATCTTGGCCGGTGCGTTTATTTCATACGTCATGGCTGCTTGCTGGCCTCCCTGATCGAAATGTCAAGCTCTTCCTTCCCGACTTCGTTATCGCCCTGCAACAGGCGGTAGGTGAGCGAGATGCGAAGCTCATGATCGGTTTCTTCGGCGTGGATCACGACCTGATCGAAGGTAAGGGGAAGAGACCCGAAGTCCGTCGGATAGAGGCAGGAGAGGGGCTGCGTCATGGAGAAGAGGAGATCGACGCCCTTCCTGCGGACCGAAAGCGCTTCTTCGGACAGGATCAAGCGGTCCCCGTTCTCGAGAAGGCAGTAATGCTTGTTGTTTTTGTAATGATAAGTGCCGGCAGAGTTTTCCTCTACCGGCACCTTCTGATCCAGATTTTTGATCGTAACGACTACGTTTTCTTTCATTTCTTCCCTTTACCCGATTTGGCTTTGTAATACGCCGCTTTCTCCATCATCTTTTCCCGGAACGTCTTCTTATGCACCGTGGTGTCGATGGAACCGCGGATCCCCTTGACCGCTACAATGTAAAGCCCGCTGACGGAAGCCTTGATCTCCTTCTTGATCGGGATGGTGTCAAAGATCTTCTCATCAGAGATCAGTGACATGATCTTCGGCCCGATCTTTGCCTTGACGATCGGCAGCTTGGCCAGCCTTGCCATCTTCGGCGCCTTCTCCAGCACGATGGAGGGAAGGCCTGAATCTTTCAACTTCATCCGTTTTTTATCGATGACCAGCATCGTGACCCACTGGGCGGCAGCGGCGATCTGCTCGTCCTGCTCCGCTTTTTTCTTCTCCGCCTTTTTGCCGAGGACATAGAGAAGGATGATCACGCCGACGAGAACGGCGGCGACGATGATGAGAACGATAAATACGGGACTGATGCCGCCTGACGACTCGGTGGACGCGGTGGCGGCTGCTGCAATGTTACCGGAATGAACCATTTTTGTTATCTCCTTAACGCCAAAACTCGGATTTGATTATAGCAAAAAGTCTTTTTTTCAGCAAGGGTTTGTGATATCTTATGATATATGCGTCAAAGACGAGCAAGTGGCGCTGTTGTGCGGATTGCGAATCTTTGTAGAATTGCGGGAGTTGCGAAGCAACGAAGCAATTCGTATCATAAGATTAAGTGAAGGGACGAAAAACAGGGAGTAGAAGTATTATGAAAAAAATGACAGCACTGCTCTTATGCATGGGGATGGCTCTCGGAGCCGCGGCATGCGGGGGAGCAAAGGACACGAAAACGACAGAAGGCGCGACCGCAGAGGCGGCAGCACCTGCGAGCGAAGCTTCGGAGGCAGGAAGCGAAGAAGACAACGCGCCGGGAGTGTCGGCGACGACAAAGATCGGCGATGAGATCATCTACGACGCAAAGGATTATGTGACGCTCGGAGACTACATGGGGATCAAGGTGAATGTGGAGATCCCGCCGGAGATCACGGATGCGGATGTGGAGGAAGAGATGGCTTCGAGGCTGGAGGAAGCCGCCGGTTCCGACTATCAGCCGACGGATAAGCAGGTCGTTGAGGAAGGCGACTTTGTGAACATTGACTACGTCGGGAAAAAGGACGGCGAAGCATTTCAGGGCGGGACGGCAAACGGTTACGTTCTGGAGATCGGCAGCCACAGCTTCATCAGCGGCTTTGAAGAGGGCCTGGTCGGTGCGAAGGTCGGCGAAACGCTGGATCTTAATCTTACGTTCCCGGAGGAATACCACAGCGCCGAGCTGGCCGGACAGGACGTGGTGTTTACGGTCACGGTCAATGAGATCGTGGAACCGGCCGCTGTGGACATTGACAGCCTTACGGATGACTATGTTTCCGAGAATTTCGGAGCGAGCTCGGTCAATGTCTGGAAGGAATCGGTCCGGGCGGATCTGGAAGCGAGCAGAGAGTCGGATATTGATTGGGATAAAAAGGAAGCCTGCAAGGAAAAGCTTCGCGAGACCTGCACGATCAACAGCATGCCGGACGGCCTTCTGGAGGAACGGAAGAAACAGGCGAGAGAAACCTATGAGAATCAGGCAAAGGCGAACGGCCTTGATCTGGAAACTCTGCTCGCGTTCTACGGCATGACCGAGGAACAGCTGGATGAGTCGATCGAGAAGTATATTCCGCAGGAAACCGAGGACGAGATGATCGAGCTTGCGATCGCCGAAGACCTTGGGATCGATGAGAACAGCGACGCGTATAAGGACTATGTGCAGAACATCATGGACACCGCAGGCTACGCCAGCGAAGACGAGATCTACACGGTCTATGACAAGGCATATGTGGTGCGGCTCTTCAAGCTGGAGGAAGCGCTGAATCAGGTCGCGGAAGCGGCGGTGTACGAATAAGGATAAGTAAGGGAAAGAGAGGAAAAGAAAGTGGAAAAGCTTATTGATATTAAAAAGATCTTCCGCGAAAGAGCGGAGTACCTCGATAAGGAGATCACGGTCGGCGGCTGGGTGCGCCAGCACAGGGATTCCAAGAACTTCGGGTTCCTTGTTATCAACGACGGCACGTTTTTTGAGCCGCTGCAGATCGTCTACAGTGATGAACTGGCGAATTTCAGCGAGATCAGCAAGCTGAACATCGGCGCGGCCGTGATCGTCAAAGGCGTTCTGGTCGCCACGCCCGAAGCAAAGCAGCCCTTTGAGGTGCAGGCGAAGGAGGTCCGGATCGAAGGGCCGAGCACACCGGATTACCCGCTGCAGACCAAGCGTCATTCCTTTGAATACCTTCGCACGATCTCGCATTTAAGAGCGCGGACGAATACCTTTGAAGCGGTCTTCCGTGTGCGTTCCCTCATCGCCTATGCGATCCACCGGTTCTTCCAGGAGCGCGGCTTCGTCTATGTACACACACCGATCATCACGGCCAGCGACGCAGAGGGCGCCGGCGAGATGTTCCGCGTCACGACGCTGCCGATGGAGGACGTTCCGAAAACGGAGGACGGCGCTGTCGATTATACGCAGGACTTCTTCGGGAAATCCGTGAACCTGACGGTCAGCGGCCAGCTCAACGGGGAAACCTACGCGCAGGCCTTTAAGAACATCTACACCTTCGGGCCGACCTTCCGCGCCGAGAATTCGAATACGACCCGCCATGCGGCCGAATTCTGGATGATCGAGCCGGAAATGGCGTTTGCGGACCTTTCCGATGATTGTGACGTGGCGGAAGCCATGCTCAAATACATCATCCGTTATGTCATCGAGAACGCGCCGGAAGAGATGGAATTCTTTAATAAATTTG
>JAEESA010000245.1 GCA_016286115.1 Lachnospiraceae bacterium | reverse complement strand
TTCCACCTGGATCATCTACTCCGTCATCTTTGTGTATTACCTGATCGCCACCCTGTTTCCGATCGATAAGATCATCGGCAGGATCTATCCGGTCTTCGGTGCGGTCTTGCTCCTGTCGGCGGTGGGCGTTTTCGTCATGCTGATCATCAAGGGCTATCCGATGCTCAATGTCTGGGATAACTGGACGGCAGGTGGCTTTGATTTCGGCGCGTACTTTTCAAGCCAGCGGTTTATACCGACCTTCTTTGTGACCGTGGCCTGCGGGATCTTATCCGGCTTCCATTCCACGCAGATCACGCTGGTGACCAGAACGGTCCAGAGCGAAAAGGACGGCCGGAGCGTGTTTTACAATAAGATGATCATAGAAGGCTTTATCGCGATGGTCTGGGCGGCCGGCACCATGGCCATGATCGCCATCGGAGCGGAGAACGCCGGGATCACCATGCAGATGACGGAATCGGGTTTTGGCTATTTCGCGATGATCGACGGTACTTTGCAGCAGATCTCCCCGACCAGTGTGGTAGGCGTTTTATGCCTGAATTTGCTCGGACCCATTGGCGGCTTTATCGCGATCATCGGCGTGATCGTGCTGCCTGTTACTTCCGGGGATACGGCGCTAAGGTCGCTGCGACTCATCCTGGCCGATACCTTCCATATCAAACAGGATAAGGCGGGAAAACGTATTCTTCTGGCAATCCCCGTATTCGCCCTCGTGTATGTGGTACTGATCTTAGCAAAGAACGATCCGGCAGGATTCAATACGATATGGAGATACTTCGGTTGGTCCAATCAGGTGTTGGCTGTGTTCGCGCTCTCTACGATCGTGATTTGGTTCATGCAGAATGACCGGAAAAAATATATGTGGATCCCTCTGATCCCGCTGGTCTTCTATGCGTTTGTGGTGAGTTCCTATCTGTTATGTACAAAGATCGGATTCTCCGTTCCCTATGAGATTTCGCTCGTGGTCGGCGCGATCGTTACCACGGTGATCATCATATTTACAGTTCTGCGAGGAAACAAAAAAACCGGGCTGGGGTAGCCCGGTTTTCTTTATGTTGAGGCGAACGCCGCCCGCGCGGCGAGTAGTGAGGATAAATCCTCCTACTCGATTTTTAAGCGCAGGGCGGCGAAATGTATTATTTCGGCTTACGCCGAACGCCTGCGAAATGACAAAAAATGACTGGTCCCGGATAAAATTTGAAAAGACAGAGCATAGCGGAAAAAGCTATAATGGTTGCAATGAAAGGGGGAACTGGTATGAGTATTGAACTGGATAAAATGCCGAAGATGGGGTTCGGCCTCATGCGCCTGCCGGAGAACGACGGAGTGATCGATCATGAGCAGGTCTGCCGTATGGTCGACCGGTATATGGAAGCGGGGATGAACTATTTTGATACGGCGTATGTGTATCACAGCGGAAGATCGGAGGTTGCGGCGAGGGAGGCGCTTGTAAAGCGGTATCCGAGAGAGAGCTTTATGCTGGCGACGAAGCTTCCGGGGTGGGAAGTCAAAAAGGAAGAGGACATCGAGCGGATCTTTAATGAGCAGCTCGAGCGGGCAGGAGTGGACTACTTTGACTTCTATCTTCTGCATTCCATTGAAGAAGGAAATAATTATGATACCTATGAGAAATACGACTGCTTTGACTGGGGACTGAAGAAAAAAGAAGAGGGGAAGATCCGGCATTTCGGGTTCTCCTTCCATGGAAGCCCGGAGCTTTTGGAGACGGTTCTGGACCAGCATCCGGAGGTGGAATTTGTGCAGATCCAGCTCAACTATCTCGACAGGACCAACCCGGTCGTGCGGTCCCAGAGGCTGTATGAGATTTTGCATGAGAGAAACATCCCGATCATTGTCATGGAACCGATCCGCGGCGGCGCGCTTGCGAACATCGCGCCGGAGCTGGAAGAGATCTTTAAGGCGAAGAGGCCGGATAAGTCAGTGGCCTCCTGGGCACTGCGGTTTGTGGGCTCGCTTCCCGGCGTGATGACGATCCTTTCCGGCATGTCGAGCGAAGACCAGATGAAGGACAATATCGAAACCTTTAAGAACTTTGAGCCGCTGTCGGAGGAAGAGTTTGCGGTTGTCAATGAGGTTACGGAGAAGATGCTGGGGATGCCGCAGATCGGCTGCACGGCCTGCAAGTACTGCGTCGACGGGTGTCCGAAGAAGATCAGCATTCCGGATGTGTTCCGGACGATCAATACGCTCCGCCGCCATCCCGATGACTGGCGGGCGAAGAACTTCTATTCCGGGCTGGTGCAGAGGAACGGAAAGGCTTCGGACTGTATCGGCTGCGGCCAATGCGAACGGGTCTGCCCGCAGCACCTGCCGATCATCGAACTGATGAAAGAGGCGGCCGGGATCCTGGATACGAAAAAAGCGGAATAAGAGATTATTTTAAGGAAACGATGAATATATATCGTTTCCTTAAATTTTTACTCGAAAAACTTTTCTTTCGGGGTTATAATAAAATGAAGTATTTTTTCCCGGAGAAAATGCAAGCATGAATACTACAAGACATCCAAAGAGTATACGCAGTATATTGCTGGCTGCTTTTTTGATGCTGTCCGCTGCGATCGTTGCGATCATAACGATCATGTTTTCCATGATCCAGTATCAGAGCGGTAAGGACGAGGCGACAAGAGACATGCACCTCGGCTGCAATGCGATCGCAAATAACCTGAATCAGATCATCTCGGAAATGGATACGGTGCTTTTGTATTCCATCGCATCTCCCGAGCTGAAGGCGGAATTCTCGAGATACCTTTCAGCGGAGACCGCGTTTGAGAAGAACAGCGCGAGAAATGATCTGGCGGGAACCATGATCTCTCTCAAAGGGTTTAATTTCTCGATCCGCCAGATGAATCTTTACGACATGGAAAACGGCGGCTATGGAGCCGGCGATTACAATGGCGAACTGGGGTTTAACGTTTCCGAACTGCCGTGGTATGAAAATACAAAGGAGCTTGCAGGGAAACGGTATATCAATGCGCCCGAAAAGGACCCGATGTTATCTGCCTATGCCGGGCTTGATGAGGATACGCTTTATTTCGGTTTGAACCGGCAATTCTATGATGAACATCATCATCCGGTGGGCTTCATCGAAGCCAAGGAATACTATCAGGAAGTATTCGAGAACGCCCTCCTGCCCGTCAAGGGAGTGAACTGCGATATTGCTGTTTATGATAATGCCGGAAGGCAGCTCTATCCGGCGGAGGAGGCTTTTCCATATAATAACTTCATCGGCAGAACGGAGATCGTGAACAGCTGGAAGGGAAACACGCAGGTGCTGGTGATGGCCGAGGACGAAAAAGACGGCCTGGTCGTGATCATGGCGATGGACAATTCCGAGTTTATGGCGCCGGTCTATCAAGCCGTTGCCGCGACTCTTTTTGTCAGCATTATGGTGTTCTTAGTCATCATTTTGGTCGCTGTTGCGCTGGCAAAGAGGATTAGCGATCCGATCCAGACGATCTATTCCTTTTTGTCCGGGCCGAGAACGGAATTCGAACGGCTGGAAATGCCGGATACGGGGATCCTTGAGGTGGATAAGCTCAGGGACTCCTTGAATGAGACCATTCAGACGCAGGAGAGAGCAACATCCTCCATGATGGTGATGAAGGATCAGGAGATGCAGGCCCAGACGCTGGCGCTGCAGTCACAGATGAATCCGTTCTTCCTGTATTCCTCACTTGCCACGATGTCGGAAATGCTGGATCAGGGAAAGACGGATCAGGTTTCGGCAATGTGCCGGGATGTTATGTCGATCCTTCATTACATTAACTCCAACGATGAGGAGCGAAGCAGCATCCGGGATGAGATCGCTCAGGTCAAACGTTTTTATTCCTGCTTAAAACGTCATCACGGAAAGAATCTTTCCATAGAATGCAACGTCGAGCCTTTGATCCTGGAATGCCGGGTGCCGAAGCTCTGCGTGCAGTTCCTTGTTGAAAATGCGGTCCAGTCCGTGCTGAAGGTCGACCCGCCATGGAAGATCCTGGTAAAGGGGGAACGGCAGGATAATAACTGGGTGATCACTGTTTATGATAACGGGCCCGGATTTGATTCCGAAGCGGCAAAGGAAATGCAAAGAGATATGGCCGGGATCCTTACGACGGGTATCCTTCCGAGCCTTCAGACCGGGGATATCGGGATCCTGAATATCTTTATCAGGCTTTATCTTTTGGACGGAGTTCCGTTCATATTTGAGTTTGGAAACAGAGAAGAAGGCGGCGCATTTGTGAAGGCAGGAGGGGTGATCAAAAATGATAAGTAAAAAGCTTTTGCCGTTCGTACTATGCGGCATGATGATCTTCATGACAGCCTGCGCGCAGAAGGCGCAAGATCCGGGACCGGCGGAAGGAACAGAAGCAGTGCAAACTGCGGTAAACGGCGCTTCCCAGGAAACAAAAACAGCAGATACCACGATCATTGTAATGTGCAGTGAGGACTGGATCGAGGAGGCGGAAAGGGAACTCGGCGCCCGGTTTGAAGAAAAATACGGGATCCATGTGGATTACCAGATCCTGCCGGCAGATCAGTATCAGGATATGCTCCTGACCCGACTGAACAGCGGAGAAGGACCGGACATCTGGTGCGCACAGTCCGGTTTTGCATTGACCACAACCTATAACGTGCAGCAGAACGCGATCGATCTTTCCGGCGAACCCTGGTCTGAAGCCTACAGCGTGTTCTCAAAGGAACAGACCAGTGTGAAGGGGATCAACTACGGCCTTAC
>JAEESA010000244.1 GCA_016286115.1 Lachnospiraceae bacterium | reverse complement strand
TTAAGAATCGGGGTAACGGACACTGATGCTCGTACTGCTCCGGAAAAAAAGTGCTTGTGGGTTTCAATGACCTTGCTACTTACTACCCGGAATTGGTGAGGGAGTGGTCGGATCTGAATTATCCGAATAAGCCGGAGGACTTTACGAAAAGATCCACATATCACGCTTGGTGGAAATGCTCTGCCTGCGGATATCTATGGGAAGCCCGGATCGCTGACCGGGCAGAGGGGCATGGCTGTCCGGTCTGTGCTGGAGAGAAGCTTGCGCCGGAGATCAATTCACTGGCTGCAGTAAAGCCTGAACTTGCGGAAGAGTGGTGTTCAAGGAATACGAAGAAGCCGGATGCTGTATGGCCGAGATCGGGAGAAATGGCCTGGTGGAAGTGTAAAACGTGCGGATTTGAATGGCGGGCTTTGATCCGAGACAGATTCAACGGAAAGAAATGCCCGGCGTGTGCTGACATGAGGGTTCACCCCGAATTCAACAGTCTGGCTGCCCGTGAACCGTGGATACTGAAAGAATGGGATTATGAAGCCAACGAAAAACTCCTTCCAACGCAGATTCTTCACAATTCCATGCGTCCTGTTTGGTGGAAGGATGAGAAAGGTCATAGATGGAAGGCAAAGATTTCTGACCGGCTTCAAGGTGCAGGTTGCCCCAAATGTGAAAGGAAAAGGAGAGAAGAACGGCAGTTTGAAATGCTTAAGGACTATGCCGAAAAGGTCGGGCTCCAGTATGAATTGGATGATGAAAGTGCGATCGGACTCCCACTACAGATCTTTTTTCCGGAGATCCCCGGCGTAATAGAGATTGCAAGAGGAAACCATATGCAGTCACGAAGCCTTGAATACGCTATGAACTGGGTTTGCCTGAATGCTGGTATCCGTATGATCCGAATCCTCCGCCCGAATGATAAAGAATATGGAAATTGCAGCTGCATCACCAGAGAAGATGATTCAGATGAAACATTACGAATTGCAATAACAGAGGCTTTCCGTCTGCTGGGAGTGGAGAAGTCTTTGAAATGAAATATTGAGATAGGAGGTAATGAAAATTGCAGGAAGAAGTGGAAGGGAAGGCGGTTACACTGATCATTTCCGTAGCAAAACTGACTGGAAGCGCGCTGCGACAGGCGATATCAAGATATATGGAATCCAGGAAGGGAAAGGGGATGATCTTCCGAAACGCAGGCGTGCAGAAGCAGGGGAAACAGAGTGTTAAAAGCCTGATGAGGCAGGGCGCCGGTCTTACGAGTATTGAGATCAACGATAAGCAGGGTCGGGCGTTCCGGAGGATCACCCGAAAATATGGGATCGATTACTCTATCAAGAAGGTGAAAGGGGCAGAGAAACCCACTTATCAGGTATATATCAAGGCGAAGGATAAGGAGATCATGACGGAGGCCCTGTCGGAATTCATTGGAAAAAAGGTAAAGGTCAAGGGAAAGAATGTAGCAAAACCCTCTGTTTTGCAGAAGCTGAACGAATTCAAGGAGAAAGTGGCCGGATTCGGACGGGCGGCAGTACGGCATAAGGAACTGGAGCGGTGAAAGCCAGGGTAATTCGATGGGGAATCCCCGCAGGTCTGTATTTTGTGATCTTTATGATCGGAACCAAGCTGGCAATGCTGTACCGAACTGCTTCCGGAATTGCGGCTATCCGGCTGGCGAGGACGGCGATCCGGCTGAATAAGGTATTTGAGGCTCCGTTGATATCGTTCTATCCGACAGATCTTTTGTTTGGACTTGTTTGCGTATTGGCGCTTTGGCTGGTAATATATGTGAAGCGTAAAAATGCCAGGAAATACCGGACAAATGAGGAATATGGATCCGCCCGCTGGGGAACAGCCGCAGAGATCGCGCCGTTCATGGATGAGAATCCGAGAAACAATATGATTTTAACGAAAACGGAATCCCTTTCCATGAAAGGCCGGATGAAGAAGCCGAAATACGCAAGGAACAAGAACGTGCTGGTGATCGGCGGGAGCGGCAGCGGGAAGACTCGCTATTGGCTGAAGCCCAACCTGATGCAGATGCACAGCTCTTACGTGATCACGGATCCAAAAGGGCAGGTGGCGCCGGAGTGCGGAAAAATGCTGCTACGGGGTGGATACAAGATCCGGATCCTGAACACCATCAACTTCAGGAAATCGCATCATTATAACCCGTTCAGCTATATCCGATCCAGTAAAGACATTCTGAAGTTTGTTACCGTGCTGATGGCGAATACGCAGGGAGAGGGAAAGGCCAACGATCCGTTTTGGGATAAGTCGGAGCGTCTGCTATACTGTGCTTTAGTAGGTTACATCCACTATGAAGCCCCGAAGGAAGAGCAGAATTTCAATACTCTGTTGGAATTCATCAACGCTTTCGAAGTCCGGGAGGAGGACGAAACCTTCAAAAATGCCGTGGATCTGATCTTTGAAGAGCTTGGAAAAAAGAAGCCATGGCATTTTGCTGTACGGCAATATAAAAAATTTAAGCTTGCGGCTGGCAAGACGGCGAAATCGATTTTGGTCTCCTGTGGTGCAAGATTGGCTCCCTTTGATATTGAAGAGCTCCGTGAGCTGACTTCCTATGACGAGTTGGAGTTGGACAAACTGGGAGACCGGAAAACAGCTTTGTTTCTGATCATGAGCGATACCGATGATACATTCAATTTCCTGGTGGCCATGGTTTACAGCCAGATGTTCAATCTCCTGTGTGAGAAAGCAGATGACAAATACGGTGGCCGCCTGCCGGTGCATGTGCGTTGTCTTATCGATGAGATGGCGAATATCGGACAGATTCCGAATCTGGATAAGCTGATTGCAACGATCCGAAGCCGGGAGATCTCCGCTTGTCTCGTATTGCAGGCAAAATCGCAGTTGAAATCCATATACAAGGACAAGGCGGATACAATCTCGGGGAACTGTGACAGTACGCTGTTCCTTGGAGGGAACGAGGGCAGCACACTAAAGGAAATATCGGAGCGGCTTGGGAAAGAAACGATCCATCTATTTAACCTTGGCGAGAGCCGCGGAAAGGAAATCTCCCATTCCAGAAACGAGCAAAAGACTGGGAAAGAGTTGATGAGCCAGGACGAGCTGGCCGTGATGGACGGGGAGAAATGTATCCTCCAAGTGCGCGGTGTCCGACCGTTCTTCTCGGATAAATATGATATTACAAAGCATCCGATGTATAAGTTTACGGCGGATTATGATGAGAAGAACCGATTTGATATAGAAAAATACCTTCATCGGAGGCTGCGGCTGAAGGATGAGGAAGAGTTTGAAGTGTATGAGGTTAAAATGTAGGAAAAATTAAACGCGGAAAGGGATTCTGTGGTACGATAAAAAAGGACTTTTGAGCAGGAACATGGTGGATAGGGTGAAATGAGCAAGCATAAGATGGTAAATGGGAAGCTGCTTCAAATGAATAAGCGGTACAGCCAATTAAAGGGTAAACAGAAAGAGAAGATCAGCGGATGGATGTATGAGGCCTATAAGAGGCAAGTGGAACAGAAACTGTCTAATGAAGATGCCTTGCAGTATGTTTTAGACAAGATTGATGAGGCTGATATCTGGATCCCGTGGTATGAGGTTAAGAATCGTTATTTCGCCAAGAAAAAGCAGTTCGAGAAAAGGCTTGCCAGAGAAAATGTACCGAAGCACCTTTTCGAAATGGAAGGAATCCTTAACCGGGCGACACAGAAGATGGATGCTCTTGAAAAAAAGATAGAGGAGTATAAAGAGTTTCAATCGGAAATACAGAAGCTGGAGGCATATTATACGAGCCAGCAATGGAAGGAGGACTTTGAGATGGATGAAAAAGGAGAACTCCCGGAAAATCTGAGACGTGGAATTCTTTCGGAGGATGGGATTTACAATCTGCTTGAACGAAATAAGGAACTCTTGGAAAGACTTGATTGAAATTTCGAAAGAAACAGCATGAAGGACGGCAAACCAGCCGTCCTTTTGAAATAGATATCACCCCCACCGGGGAGAAAGGAGGAGACGAAAATTGAATAGGAACACCGCGAAAAGGCGGCGACGAGTCCATGGTTTTCAGGATTTATCGCCGCCTTTTTCTGTTTTTTTTCGGAGCTGATGATTGTGATATGAAGTGAAAAAGTGTTTGAAAAAGGAGGAATTGAATTGGAATTTTTTCAGTCGGCAGTCGGCGTCCTGCAGACCCTTGTGATCGCGATCGGCGCGGGGCTTGGGATCTGGGGCATCGTGAATCTGCTGGAAGGGTATGGAAATGACAGCGCTGCAGCCAAGAGCCAGGGGATCAAGCAGCTTATGGCCGGCGGCGGAGTCGTATTGATCGGCACGATTTTGGTGCCACTATTATCAGGATTATTTGGAACAGGAGGTTGAAAAATCATGAGTGAAAACATGGGAACAAGCGTAAATACCGGCAATGAAGGCTGGTCAAATCAGAAGGAGATCACAATCCGCTTCTCGAAGAAGCTGATGGACAGACCCTTTGAAGCAAAGGACGGGAAAAGCTACGTGCAGGTATCCATCCCGAACAAGGATCCGGAGGACAAGAGCCCCTGGGCGTCGTTCATCCTGCGGGAAGGACAGGTGCATGAAAATGCGGACGGAACGAAAATGTGGGCGGCCATTCCGGAGGACGGGATCACGACGCTGCAGCGCGATGTGAAGACGGATACGTTGAATGCGGAAGGGAAAAACGTCTATAAGACACAGTACCGGAAGGTTGCCAACAAGGAACTGAAGAACATGGTGGAGTCCTACCGGAACCG
>JAEESA010000243.1 GCA_016286115.1 Lachnospiraceae bacterium | reverse complement strand
CGTGTCTTTCGCTCAGTCTGAGACGCAGGGCCGGATTGGCATAGATCGTGGTCAGCGCGGAACACCCTTCAAACATGCTTCGATAGTCATAAACACCATAGTCGTCGGTGCTCTTTTTTATATATTCGAATGTCGTAAGGTCAACGCTGGTCAGAGAGATACAGTTCTTGAACATAAAAGCATATACCTTCAGGTCAGATACATCCAGCCCGCTTAAATCCACGGAAGTCATGGAAGAGCAGTCCATAAACATCCCAATATAATAATCTCCGCAGCCTTCGATATAATCAGAATTCGGTATTACCCCCTTCACGCCCTTTTCGATCACAACAGAGGTCACCTTCTTCGCTTGTTCCGTGGCGCCAAAGCTCTTCATGCACACCTTATAAGCAGCGTTCTCTTTCCCATAAACCAAAGCCGGGATCGTCACAGCACCGCCGGATCCCTTATAGGATTCCAATGTAACGGTCTGATCTGTATCATTCTGGGTATATTCCCAATCCTCTCCCAGTTGTGAGAGTGTCACTTCCGCAGCCTGAACGGTTTCCGGCCCGTACGCTTCCACGCCAACGGAAACGTTCCCGTCCGGATCCTGCTCGAACACGATGTCCGGAGCAACCGAAAATGTGAGCGCGCCCACCAAAATCCATGATACGATTCTCAACTTCCCTGCTTTTTTCATTTCTTAATCCCTCGATAGAGCTAAAAAAACTACAAATTGCTATTCTTACTTTTATACGATACTCCCGAAGAAGCGTGTATTCTTATTTTTTGTCCTTATCCCCTTTCTCCTTCACGTTCTTAAGAAGGAGGTAGGTGTCGCGGTAGGTTTCCTCGCGGCCGGTGGTCAGGAGGAAGTCCATGTCACGCCGCACTTCTTCGCGGTCGAAGAGGTCGATGAGCCACGGCGCGTAACGCGTTCCGCTTCCTTCGCGAACCTCTTTCACATAGTCGTCGATCGTCTTACCGCGGTTATAGCTGCGCCCGACGGAGTCCGTGGCGGCGTCCATGCAGTCCGCGCACTGGACGAGATCAATAATCGGTTTATACGGGCTGTCCGCGGTTTTAAGATCAAACGGATATCCTTTCGAGTCATCGTAGAAACGATGATGCCCGTACGCCACATCCCCGTATTCCTTCGTGGACTCATATCTCTTCAGCATCCTGTAGCCCATCAGCGGATGTGTTTTGATGATCGCGAATTCGTCATCCAAAAGCCGTCTTCCGTAAACGAAGATCGTGTCGATGATCGGGATCTTTCCGAAGTCATGACAGATCGCCGCGTGGTAGGTGTAGTTCAGGAAACGGTCTCTGTTTTCCCTCACTTCTTCCGCTGTATTACAGCCGCAGGCGCCGACCAGAACTTCGGGCTTTATGTCCACGAGGTAGCCGCAAAGGCAGGTTGAGATCTGCCCCACCATCCGGGAATGAACATACGTCGGCGGGTGCAGAGCCGCGAGCGACTGCAGCGCAAACTCTTCCATCGTGATCCCGCCCGGAACCTCGATAAAGTTCCGCACCACTTCCGAAAAATACTCCATAACAAAGCTCAGCGCCCCGGCATTCGGGATATGGAACATGTATGCACTGATCCCCTGGTACAGCTTTTTCAAAAGCAGCTGGTCCGCGGCGGCTAGGCGTTTGCCCTTGAACAAATGGATGATCTCCAACGGGATCAGGACGTTGGCGAAGTTCCCATCCACACCGAAGTCTTCCGGATCGCGCTTATCATACGCCTCCAGCAGCACATGCCGATAATCCCACTCCGAAAGGACGCCTGCGAAGTACCTGTTTCTCGCGCACTGGAACGGGATCCCCTCGTTTCCGTTCAGATTGTCGAAATACTCTGGATCCGAAGCGATGAGCGCTTCCGCTTCATCCGCTGCCTTTACGATGCGCAGAAGCTGTTCATGGTTAAAATGCCGCATGTTCCCCATGTCGGTGCACTGGAGATAATACCCGTACACGCGGATCTTGTAATACTTCCAGTCATAGTCGGGAAGCGCCTTCTGATAGAACTCGTCATCCGCGATCTTCAGCATTTTATCCAAAAGATCCAGGTTGTAATTATTCTCTTCTTCGGTATCGGACCGTTCATAAAAGGCCGTCACGAACCGCGCATTCGTCAGCACCAGCCCGCGGAGCTCCATATCCTCGATCCGAAGGAACTGGTCCTTCTCGATCATCTCGAGGAAAAACTCGCCGATCTTTAAGCCTTTTTCCTTATATTTCCTGCTGATCTCCGGGCAGGTCGTGATCCGCTCGGTCATGTTCATCAGCGAATAGTTCGCGAGGAAAGCCGCGTCCATCTGCACGATCAGGTTCGGCAGATCCTCTCTCTCCTTCGCGTCCTTTGCGAGCCGTTCCGCCGTAAGCGACATGATCGGGAGGTCAAGATTTTCAAAATCCGTCACGTCCTCGGCAAGGCTTAAAAGCTGCTCCCCAAACTCGCTCATTTCCTCGATCGCTTCTTCGGAAAGCTGCTCATCGGATTCTAAGATCGGATAGAGCACCTTATCCAGCATGTCCCGGTTTTCCCCGGCCAGCTGGCCGATCGTCTCAAAATTTTTGCGCAGACGCTTGCTGTAATCGTCCGCATTATCAAAATCATAAAGCGGCGGAGAACTCAGTTCCCGGATCTTCGCCATACGCTTTACGAAAAGATCATATTCTTCTTTCGCTGTTCCCATTTTCGCTCACTATATCTCACTTAATCTCTATAAATCACTGCATCGGTTTACGAAAACGTTTTCGTAAATCGGGTATAGCACACTAGTATTATTTCATTATTGTATTTTAATAAGTAAAAAAAATAAAGTACCCTTATGGGTACTTTTGGGATTTTTTGTTTGACATCTTTTTTCCGCCTGTATATTCCTATGCTATAAAACCATACGGAGGTAAGCAAAATGAACATTTTTGAACTTTGTGCGGAATTGGAAGTCAGATTAGAAAGGACCGGCCGGCATCCTGTTTACAAGGAGCTGAAAAACAAAATAAATTATCCCAGTAACCGTTCAAACTCCTCTGCCGTCTGGGGCAGGCCGAAATAATAGCCCTGCAGCATCGTGGCTCCGAAGCCTTGCATGAGTTCGGCCTGCTCTTTTGTTTCCACGCCAACCGCAGAGATCTGCATTCCCATGGAACCGGCGATCGCTGCTATGGTTGAGATGATGGAACGCGCATCCGGATCCGACTTCGCCTTTTCGATCAGCTGCTTTGAGACGTGGATGCCGTCAAAGCCGCAGCTTTGGATATAGTTGAGGTTGATATCCCCGCCGCCGAAATCATTGACGGACAGGAGGAAGCCCCTGTCATGGAGCCTCCGCAGCGCTAATTTCGCAGAACCGGCGGCTCCCATGATCACATCATTATTCACGTCCAGATTCACCATCGCGGGCGGTATTTTAAGCCGCGCCACATCATCCTCAAGCAGTTCGAGGAAATCCGCATCCAAAAGCTGAAGCGGCGACAGGTTCAAAGTGATGGAAAGGCGCTTTTTATATTCCCGGTGCCAAAGCTCGGCCTGCTGCAGCGCCGTTTGCGCGATCCATGTTCCCAACCGGTTCATAAGGCCGGTTTCTTCCGCCAGCGGGATAATTTCCGCCGGGGTATATTTCTCCCGCCCTTCCCCTTTCAGCCGCGGGAAAACCTCCGCCCCGATGAGTTCGCCGGTATCTCCGTCAAATTGAGGCTGATAATACAGAGCAAAATCCCGTGCGGGATCCGCTTTTCTTAACAGTTCTTCAAGTGCGATCCTCTTTTCCACATTTCTGACCAGAGTGGTGTCAAACCGGCGGAAACCGTCCCGGTGCCCATCCTGTTTTACACTGTACATGGCAGCGTCCGCATAGCGGAGCAATTCGTCCGCCTGCTCCGTGTCCTTCGGGAAAACAGAGATCCCGATGCTTCCGGAAAGCCGGAAGGTGTACGTATCCAATTCCACCGGCGTGTTAAAGATCTTCTGCACTTTACATGCCACGGAATGCACTTCTTCCTCCGTGTCCGTGCCGGCACAGATGATCATAAACTCATCCCCGCCGGTGCGAAAGGCGGTGTAGCGTTTATCCATGGCCAGCATCCTGGTCCCGAACTCTTTAAGGACCCGGTCCCCCATCTCATGCCCATAGGTATCATTGATCGGTTTGAACACATTCAGATCGATGCAGAAGACGGCAAAGCTTCCGCCCTGTTCCTTTGTTTTCTTCATCAGTTCCGCCAGCGCGGTATCGGAGTATGTCCGGTTGTAGAGTCCGGTCAGGAGATCGGTTGACTTCAGGAGCTGTTCGGTCAGCACATTGTTGCGGAACGAGGCGGCCATGATGAGATAGGCAAGAAACGCGATCAAAATATACAGGAATTCGTTTTGCCCGAGAAAACCGTTGACCCGTAAAATAAGGCACAGTGCGGCGGCCGCCAGCACGACAATAACCGAGTTCCGGAAGGTTTTTGCCGTGTATTCGGGAATCGGGAGTTCGTATTCATAGCGGTGTTTTGCCTGCAGATAAACCCCGAACGCCGTGATCAGCATAAACGCCATATACGCCAGGTTCTGATAGATGTTCTCCGCCTCCTGACCGAGGTACTCCCTGTACGTATACTGAAAGTCCAGAACCACGTAAAGGAAAACGCCGATCATGATAATGCTGGAGCGGTATCTTAAGATCCTGAATTTCGTCATGAAAAGGATCTGGATCATCAGAAGAAGCGTGAACGAATTTACGATAAAGTACAGTGCAGCGCGAAGCCCGTCCGCCAGATCCAGC
>JAEESA010000017.1 GCA_016286115.1 Lachnospiraceae bacterium | reverse complement strand
GCACCGAATACGGCGCAAACTATATGACGCCGGCCGTCGGAGGCGCCTTCCACGGCTATCCCTTCTATTCCGCACAGGAGAACGTACTGGCAGAGCATCTCGGCGCATCTTACCCGTTCCGGTATTTCTGGAACCCGCAGGATCTCGGCCGTCCGGAGGTCGAGCCGAATTGCGCTGATGTCCTCTTCTTCCCCTATAAAGCGGATTATTGGCCTTCCATGCGTTTTGCCTATGAAGAAGAATTGAAAGACCCCACGCACCGGGTCCGAGTGATCCCGATCCCCTGGTTTGATAAAAATCCGGACGGCTCGCTTGGAGAAGGGCACTATGAAGCGGAGCGTTTTATGCAGGAGATGCCTGTCGAATCCTTTCAGGCCTATGACTATGAGCACAGCAGGCCCTTAAAGATCTACATTCAGGCGCCTTTTGACGATAAGGATTACACGATTTCCGTGCACCCTGCCTTCTACGCGCGGAATCTGAAGAATATGACAAAGGAGCTGATCTATATTCCGTGTTTCCTGCCGAAAGAAGAGATCCTGCGCTCCGTACCGGGGCAGATCTCTCTCAACCATCTCGTCACGCTTCCCGGCGTGGCGCAGGCGGATAAAATCCTCCTGCCCTCCGAAGAGTTATGTTCGATCTATCTTGAAGCGCTGACTGAATGGGCCGGAGAAGATACAAAGGGAATCTGGGAACAAAAGCTTCTCTGCCGGGCTTCCGTTTCGACGGAGCCTGAAGAAAAGGCGCCACGTGAAAAGAAGACCGTCCTTTTTGTGACCGGGATCAGTTCTCTGTATGAGCATCGAGAAAAGGCTCTTTCAAAGATCCGTCGCGTTCTGGATCTGTTCCGCGAAGAAAAGGAACGGATCTCTTTACTGTGGGCGCCTTCGTTCCGTTTCGATGATCCGGTTCTGGCAAGTGATCCGTTAGCGAATGGCTTAGCGGATATAATTGAAGAATATAAAAAAGACCCTGTGGGTCTTTTGGATGAGTCGGGATCGCCGGGCGAAGCTGCGCTTGCCTGCGACGCCTATTACGGGGATCCCGGTCCTCTCGTCATAAAATTCCGGGAGGCCGGAAAACCCGTTATGCTGCAAAATGTAGAGGTTTGAACCGCTATTTGATCGTCACCTTGATGCTGTCCGTCGGCTCGCTCTCATAATTCAGGAAAAGGTAAAGCGTGGTGGATTCTCCCTTTTTCCCGTTGACCTTAATGAAGTATTGTCCGTTGTCTTCGATCGCTTCCGCCACAGTGGAATCATCGGATTCAAACCGCAGATACACGCTTTCATCGCGGTTTGCTATGTTCAGCCCCGCTTTTGCGCCGACCTGAAGATCCAAGGAATCGGCCTGGATCTCCGGTTTCACGAGCTTGAATTTCATAGACAGCGTTCCCGCTGGCTCATAGGAGCCTTCCTCTGTCAGATAACGGAACACCACCTGAAGCTTCGCCGCGCCGTTCTTGCCCGGCGTTACGGTGCCGTCTCTGTCCACCGCAAAAACCGTCTTTTTGGAGGACTTGTATTTCTTCACTTCCAGTCCCATATCCTCAAGTTCATAGTAATCCGGAATATACCCCTCCAGGCTGAAGGTCTCATTCGTCCGCCAGGTCGTTTCCCCCTTAAACCGGACCTTTTTGACCGTCACATCAAACGTTTTCACATCACTGATCGCTCCACCGGGCGTTGCCGTGATCGTGCAGTTTCCCTTCTTGACCCCTTTCACCACGCCGTCCGGTGTGACCGTCGCCACTTCCGGATTGCTGGAGGTCCATATCGTGGGAGTAAATTCCGTCACCGAAGGTTTCATGTTCACGGTGGCGCCCTTGATCACAAGCCGGTCTCCGCCCTCATAGATCATGCCGGCATACTTGTCCCAAAAGCCTTTGGCAAGATCCGCTCTGGTATTGCTCGTGCCCGGATCGTCCGGCCGTTCATATACATCGCAGAAGATGTGGCCGGCCTGCTTTGCGCCGCCTTTGGTGTTCGGAACCGCACGCAGCTGCGCAAGCGTGTCCAGACTGTCGGCGGTCAGAACTTCCATTTCATACTTCATGAACAGGAGCTGCGATTGCAGTTTTTTAACCTTCAGACCGTTATTGGCGCAATAATTCTTCAGATTCTGAAGCCGGCCCCCGGTCCACTGGCATAAACCGTAGGCTCCGCTGTAATCGTTCACAGCCTGCGGATCATACGCCGATTCCACATAGATATTGGCAAGCACGCCGCAGCTGGCCGCCGTGTTCAGCCCCATGGTATCTCTGGCAAACAGGAAGATCGGATCCATGTTTTCCTGATGATAAACGGCGGATCCCGTTCTTTCCAGCTGATGACCCTTCATTTCCCTTGTAAGATGCACCCCGATCACCGGGATTTCATCTTCGTCCACAACACTCACATACCCTTCCGGCAGCACCGGAAGAAATTCATAATAAAAGTAAGAGGTTTCCGCATAGTCCTCTTCCCGCGGTTCCCAGGAAACCGGCAGCTCCTTTTCTTCTTCGCCCTGTTCCAGATAAACCGTTAAGGTTTTTGGCATGGCGCTGACCACCTGTTCCACCGAAGGATGTCCCGAAAAGCTCAGTTCCTTCTGATTCTCATTCAGGGGAGCAAAACTATAGATCTCAAAAACCCCTGTGTTCTCTGTTGTTTCATTCGCCCTTATCGTCAGCGCCGGCTGGCTCAGGGCGGTCGCCGCCGCCAGCAGCAGCGCCATTACTATCTTTCCTTTTCTTCCCATTTCTCCTCTTCCTGCTTTCTGTGATCCCCCATAAAACAAGGGCTGTAAGGCAGCCGGCTGAAATCCCGGCCCCCTGTGGCAGCCACGGGGTCCTGTACTTTAAATTGATTTCATGATAACCGACTTGTATGGGAATTGCAATATAGGAATCCATAAAAGTTTCACTTTCTTTTAATTTCCCATCTACTTCCACTGTCCACCCGCTTTCTTTGGGAATTCCAAGCACCAGCCGGCCGTCGCGGTCCGCATTGATCGATCCCTTGACAACCGTGTCCTTCCATTCCTCCACGTTAAGCACGCAGGAATTGAGCTTTTGAAACGCCCGGTCCAAAGCCTCCCTGTCCACTCTGTACCAGGACAACTCCAGCGTTTCCCCATTGGAGCCGCGCACCGATGCCTTCTCCCCCTTATGGAGGTAACCCAGCTCCAGAAAATAGTGGTGGGTGGTCTTGGAGTACTCCGTCTCCACGTCGTTTCGCTTGACAAAAACCCGTGACACATCATTATTTTTCATATCGGCAAATATAAGGCCGTCTTCGGTTGCCTGAACGACCGTCTTATCCCCTTTTTGTTCCCCTTCTCCGCCGTATTGCAGGATATCTTCTTCAACACCGAGAGCGCGGCCAAATTCATTCACCGCTCCCACATAGCTTTGATCCGCGCGGTTCCATTTTTCCTCCAGATCCTTATCCGTAAGGAAGCCCAGCGGGAGGGAATAGGTATTTTCATAGAGATAAACACCGTCCTCTTCCCGAAGCAGCGCCTTATATGGGCTTTCATCCTGTGGGCTGTCGGTAAGCATGTATTTCACCTGCAGCATGGCGGAAAACAGCGGCGTGGCGCCGTTGTAGCAGTAGTAATTCTTCCCGCCCTCCATGCCGACGGAATGATAGGCGTCCGCCACATCAATATTGATCAAAGAAGAAAACAAAGACGCGGAAGGATAGGCGCTCAGCATGTTTTCATCCTTCATCATCCTCTCGTATTTTTCCACCCGCCAAAATGCAGGATCCTCTTCTCTCTGCGCGGTGATCAATGTCCGCGTGGCCTTGATATCACTCGTATAGCTCCCCCGGCCGGTCGTGCTGAAACCGGTCAACGCGAAGTTGGCGCTCACCTCCGCCACGGAGACCACAAGAAAGAGCAGCATCGCCAGCGCACGGGTAGCCACCTTCTTTCCCCGGTACATCAGCACGAGCAGAATGTATGCGCCCAGAAAGATCACCGAGATCACGGCTTTATCGGCAGGGAAGACCTCCTCCGGGACCAGCGCCCATAAAACGGCCGTCAGGCTCACGCTCGCAACCCCCGCTATGAGAATGTCCGAGGATCTTTGTCCGGCCAGCTCGAAAAACGCCTCCGTCCCCACCAGGAGGAGCACAAACACATAGATGAACGACTGCCGCGCCGGAAGCCCCTCCGGAAAATGACAGCCGTGCCACAGGTATTCCAGCAGATTCGTCCCAAAGGAAAGCTGCAGGAATACGAGCAGCAGGAGCCTGCTCAGCTTCTTTTTCCAGCCGATCTTCCGGTTCAGGGCAAAAAGCAGCATCAGAATGATCACAAACACGCCGCAGTAGATATTGGGCAGTTTCCCCTCCGTGGTCGTGACCTCCAGGCCAAAGAACCCACGGCTCAGCCCCTCCAGCGGGTTATAATAATATGAAAGCTCTGTCGGAAAATGGTTGTCCCCGGAGCCGGATATACCGAGGATCGCGATCTCCGGCAGGATCAAAACAGCAGACACTCCCGCAGAAAGGACCGAAGACAGCGCCATTTTCCCAAGCGCCCTCAGCCGCTTCCCCGCCGGACAGAGTTCAAAGAGCATCAGGAAGAACCAGATCACAAGGAAGATGCAGATCATGATCGAGATATAATAATTTGACCAGATGGAAAGAGTGAGCGTCAGGATATAAAGCCCGCACTTCCCCTCCTTGACGAGTTTTTCCATCCCCAGAATGATCAGCGGGAACAAAGCTACCGCGTCCAGCCACATGATATCCCAGTAATAGGCACAGATAAAGCCGGAAAACGCGTAGAAAAGAGAGGGGATCAGCAAGCTGATGTGCGCCTTCCCCATGCGGTGTTCCAGATACAGACACATCGAAAGGCTGGCCACCGCGATCTTTATCGAGATAAAGAACGTCATGGCCTCGATCAGATTTTCACGCGGAAAAAGCCCCAGGAGGATATTCAAAGGGCTGGCAAGATAATAGGCATAGGTTGCCAGAAAGTCCGAGCCGATGCCGATGTTCCATGAGAAAAGCGGGCTGCCGAGGGTCTTCAGCTTTTCCTGCAGTTCCGCATAAAAAGGGGCATACTGGTGGTACATGTCGATATGAAGGATGCAGCGGTCTCCGAACGGATACACATGCTGCGCGATATAAATGATCAAAAGTATCACCAGTGGCAAAAGAAACGCCATCCAGCGGATCCTTGTCTTTGATTTCATTCAAACTCCTTCACCGGAAGAGAATCGATCAATGCCAGCATTCCCTCCCGCCATACGGTCGCCGGATACGACCCGCCTGTCAGCTCCTCCAGGGTCCGCGGGTTGTCAAAGCCCATCCAGACCGTCAGGGTATAGTAGGGTGTCAGGCCGCAGAACCAGCCGTCCTTGTTGTCATTCGTTGTTCCGGTCTTTCCGGCCGCAGGCATGTCGGAATACGTTTCCCATTCCATGCCCTTCGCCGTTCCTTCGGAGATCACGCCCTCTAAGATGTCGATCATCTCCGCCGCCGCGCTCCGGTCATACACCTGCTTCGGCGCCGCTTCCTCGTAAAGCTCACGCCCGTGCTTGTCTGTCATGGAAGTAAGGCAGGTCACTTCACGGAACATCCCGCCGTTTCCAAGCGTGCTGTATGCGCCGGCCATCTCCGTCGTGGAAACGCTCAACGTCCCGAGCGCCGATGAAAGCACGTAATCCGAGGGCTTGATCCGTTCAAACTCCATCTTCTGCAGATACGAAAGCCCGTTTTTCGGCCCGATCTGGCTGAAAAGATACATGGCGCAGCCATTTCGGCTGTTCACCACGGCGTTACGCAGCGGAAACGTCTGCCCGCTGAGCTCCGCAACGCTTTTTTCTCCCTCCTGTGCCGCTTTTACGTCAATGTCCTTTAGGGGCGAATCCGCGGTATAATCCTGCATCAGCGCCGGCGTATACACGATCAGAGGCTTCACGGAGCTTCCGGGCTGGCGATAGGACTGCCAGGCGCGGTTTAAGGCATAGGTCTCCGAAAGATAATCCTGGCTCCTTCCGCCCACCACGGCAATGACCTTTCCCGTCGCATTGTCGATGGCCGTCATGGCTCCCTGGAACGCATAGATCCCGGTGTCCACGTTCTGCTCGATCTCAAATTCCAGTTCCCGGTCCAAAACCTCCTGCAGAGACCGCTCCGCCCCGGTATCGAGGCTCGTCACAACCTTATATCCACCGGAATACAGATTCGTCCTTTCCAGCTCATACTCCTCATCATACAGGTCTTTATACTCCTCATAGTCGCTGTCGGACTCAAAGGAATAGCGGAATGTAAACCCGTCCAGCCGCATCAGATAGCGGATCGCGCAGTCGATCGCATAGGTCGTCTCATAATTATACTCCGGAACGAGTGAAGTCCGTTTCGGCGTGATCTCAATCTCCTCCTGCAGCGCGTTCTCATACTGGACCGAAGTGATATAACCCTGGTCCCTCATATCCTTCAATATCTTCTGCTGCCGCGGAATGGCCCGTTCCTTGTCCACGTAAGGATTAAAATATGTAGGCCGGTTCGGGAGCGCACATAAATACGCCGTTTCCGCCAGCGTCAGCTCCGCGCAGCTCTTGTTAAAATAGGAGCGGGCCGCCGCCTCGAGCCCGTAGATCGCGTTTCCGAAGTTCGCCGTGTTGATGTAATACTCCATCAACTGCTGCTTGGAATATTTCTTCGTCAGCCCCTTAGCTACAAAAAGCTCCTTGATCTTCCTCTCGATCGAAACCTCTCTGGAAAGATAAACCGTCCTCGCCAACTGCTGCGTGATCGTGCTCGCGCCGGCCACCTCGTCCCCGCGGGAAAACACATAATTAGCCGCAACACGCAGCACGCCTTTAAGATCCACGCCGTTATTCTTCCAAAACGTCTTGTCCTCCACAGCCACAAACGCATTCACGGCGTCCTTCGGAATGTCCACATAGGTCAGGTAGATGGAGTCAGCCCCGCCCGACAACTTCGCGAGCATGGTCCCCTCGCTGTCATAGATCCCCGTCGTCTCCTCCATGCGAAAGTCATACGGTTCGCTCTCCCTGACGATCTCCTCCGCAAAAGCCTTGCACTCCTTATAGGAAGCCCCGTATTTGGCGTAGATGATGATAAAAGCGACCACCAGAACGATCCCGGCGACGATCAGCGGCCCCGACAGCAAGATCCACACCGCGTGAAAAAAATCCAGAAGCGCCGCCGCAATGATGCGAAAAAAATAAGCGACCGCATTTCCCCCATGCCTCTTCTGGTTCGCGATCACCCGCATCAGGCAAGAGGGGCTGTCACTTTTTATTCGTTTGCGCTTTTTCTTTTTTTCACTCATCGCTGTCTGTATTGTCTTTCAGAGTGTTTATATGCCGGCAAAGGGGAAAAGTGTATGTGTGCCAGCCGCCAGTGGGGCGCTGCGTGCCTGTGGCACGCGTTTAGCGCGGACCGAAACGGAGCGGAGAAGCGGAGACCTTGAACCATGGGTTCAAGGACCCTCCGCTCCATAAATAATAAGTATGGCTTGTAAAGCCATACTTATTGTTTATCCTGCCGGCAGTGGGACTTGAACCCACACGACGTTACCGCCAACAGATTTTGAGTCTGCCTCGTCTGCCAATTCCGACATGCCGGCATTTCAGCTGCTGTTCACGGGCTTTTCACCCGTGAACAATAACGCGCTTTACTTATTCTATCACACCTCATCCAATCCGTCCAGAATATCACAAAAATCGAACGTGGCATAATAATCCTTCACGGTCTCGCCGCGGCGGATGAGCTGCACGGAGCCATCTTCCTTCAAAAGAAGCTCGGGCGATTTCAGCTTTCCGTTGTAATTATAGCCCATGGAATACCCATGTGCGCCCGTATCATGAATGAACAGCACATCCCCCATCGAGATCTTCGGGAGATTCCGGTCGATCGCGAACTTGTCGTTGTTTTCGCAAAGCGACCCGGTCACGTCATAGGTGTGGTCTAAGATCTCGTCTTCCTTCCCGAGTACCGTGATATGGTGATAAGCGTTGTACATGGCCGGCCGCATAAGGTCCACAGCACAGGCGTCCACGCCGATGTATTCCTTATAGATATGCTTCTCATGGATCGCCGTTGTGATGAGCGCGCCGTAAGGCCCGGTCATGAACCGCCCCATTTCGGTGTAAAGAGAAACGTTTTCCATGCCGGCGGGCACCAGGATCTCTTCAAACGCCTTGCGCACGCCTTCACCGATAACGCGGATATCGTTCGGCTCCTGATACGGCCGGTAGGCTACGCCGACACCGCCGCTGAGGTTGATGAAGGCGATCTCGCAACCCAGCTCTTTCTGCATTTTTACCGCCAGCGAAAACAGGGTTTTGGCCAGCGCCGGGTAATACTCGTTTGTCACCGTATTGCTGACAAGGAATGAATGGATGCCGAAGCGTTTCACACCCTTGCTCATCAGGATCCGCACGGCTTCATAAAGCTGCGCCTTCGTCAGGCCGTATTTGGAATCCCCGGGGTTATCCATGATCCCGTTGCTGATCTCATAAACCCCGCCGGGATTATAGCGCAGTGACACGGTTTCCGGGAAAGCCCCGACTTCCTTTTCATAGAACGGAAGATGCGTGATGTCGTCAAAATTGATCACGGCTCCGATCTTTGCGGCATAACGGTATTCCTCCGCAGGCGTATCGTTGGAGGAAAACATGATCCTCTCAGGCTCGAAATCAAGCGCCTTTGCCAGAGCCAGCTCCGCCTTGCTGGCGCAGTCGAGACCGAATCCGTATTCCTTAAAGATATTGATAATAAAAGGATTCGGCAGTGCCTTTACGGCAAAATACTCACAGAACCCTTTGTTCCATGCGAACGCCTCCTTTACCGCTTTGGCGTTCTCCCGGATTCCTTTCTCGTCATAAAGATGAAAGGGCGTCGGATACGTTTTTTTGATCTCGTCGATCTTTTCTTTGGTCACAAAAGGGATTTTTTTCATAGCATGATCCTTCTTTCTTTAATGGCTTCGGACCCCGAATCCGAAGCAGCTGTCACAAATTCCGTATGGGTATATCCACGGCAGCTTCTTCCCGCACCGCTTGCAGCGCTTGGACTGGAACCGCCCGTCGTCCAAAATATCCAGGAGCTGCGAGGAGATCCGCCTCTTCTTTTCCAGGATCCGCTCCGCATCCTCCTCTGTTTCAAACGCCAGCGCATAGGCATAAAGAAAATCATACATCCGATACGCGCTTTCCAGCGCCTGCATCCTCTCGTTGCTGGTCGGAATGCGGTCCGGATCGGCGTCGCTGATCAGTTCGTCAAGATTTGCCTGCGATCCCGCCGCCAGGCAGCGATAGCAGTAGATCCAGCAGTCGTGTACGTTTTCATCCTTGGCGTCGATCGAAAACGAAATGAATTTCCGGATCAGCTCCTTCTGGTCATCGATCGCTTCGAGCTCCTGCGCAAGCTGGATCTTCTCCTCGATATCCCCTTTTTCATAGTCCCGCGTCGCCGGAAGCTCGTTCCAGACCTCCAGGATCTCCGAGATCCTGGCATCACTGTCCAGAAACGCCGGCGGGATCTCGATCACCGCCTTCCGGAGCATGGGTTCTTCCCTGTTCAAAAGATCCGCGATCATTTCTTTATCGCTATAGCTCTGCACCAGTCCGACATCATAAATGCCGTAACGCCCGGCGCGGCCCGCGATCTGCTTCACTTCGGTTCCCGTGAGCCTCCGCTTCGTACGGCCGTCAAATTTGACCTGCTGCAAAAAGACGATCCGGCGGATCGGAAGGTTTAAGCCCATGCCGATCGCATCCGTTGCCACGAGCACCTTGGTCTGCCCGGTCGCAAACTTTTCCGCCTCCTTATGCCGCACATCATAGGGCAGCGCCCCATAAATGATGCTGCAGGAGATCCCGTTTTCCCTCAGATCTGAAGCACAGCCGTGAACATCGATCCGGGAAAAAACGATAAATGCGTCGCCGTCCTGCACGTCCTGCGGAAAATCAAAATCATCCCGGTCGATCACCAGCGGCGTCATACGTTCATGCCTAATGATCTCGTAATCGTCGTTGCAGGAGCGGATCATGCGGATCAGGCAGGGAAGCGCGTTTTCCGCTGCGCAGACATGAACCATATCCGCCCGCACACCCAGGATCGCGTTGGTCCAGGCGCCGCCCCGCTGCGGGTCCGCGCACATCTGTCCCTCATCGATCACGGCGATATCATATTCCTTCGAGCTGTCCAGCATCTCGATCGTCGAGGACTGGTGGGAAGCGTCCTCCATCAGGATCCGCTCCTCCCCCGTGATCATGGAGCAGGGAACACCGGCGTCCCGCATTCTCTCAAACTGTTCATAGGCCAGAAGCCGTAACGGCGCCAGATAGATCCCGGTCGGCGCCCGTTTCAGGGTTTCCATGGACTGATGCGTTTTCCCCGAATTGGTCGGGCCGATATGAAGCACAAAATGCCGCTTCTGCATCCGCGTCTCCGGAAAAAGATCCGCGTAATTATCCGGCGTGGAATTCAAAAAGTCCCGGGACATCTCATCCCGCAGGGCCAGCTTATCCTTAAAGAGCAGCGCCACATTCCTGTGGTTCCGGTTCTCCGCCAAAAGCGCGATGATGGTTCCCGGCGTGAAATGCTCCCACAGGCTTTCCAGGATCTCGTCCCGGAAATTCGGATCATCCGCCACCTGCTGTTTCAACGTATGGTCCGCCGCCTTCCGGCTTTTCACTCCCTCATAGTACGCTGCGGTTTCCGGGAGCGTATAGAGCACCCCCATGAAATACTCCGTCAGATCCCTTACTCCGGCCGCATGCGCAAAAAAAGCCTCGTTGAGGGATGTCTTTCTCTGTACGCAGAACGCTTCAATCGTCCGTTTCCCGAGCTTTTGCTCCGCATCTCCCTCATGATGCCTTCTTCTGCGCGTCTTCGGCACGTACAGCGCCTGTGTCGTGAGCGCTGCTTCTCCCTTTTTGATCAGATCCGCCACAATGGCCTCTCTCTGCTCATGCAGCCGCTCCCTCAAAGGAAATTCCTCAAGGAGTTCCCTCGAGCGCAGTTTATTTTCCGCCTGTCTTCTTTTGGTTGCTCTTCTCTGTTCGGAAGTACGTCTTCTTCTTTTATGTGTCATTTTTTTCAGCTTTCGCGCATCCTGTGTCCCCGGGACATCTTCCTGCGCAAATAATGAAAGCCCCTGAAAGCTCAGGCTTTCAAGGGCTCGGCATAAAGCTGATAACCGGATTTGAACCGGTGACCTCATCCTTACCAAGGATGCGCTCTACCAACTGAGCTATATCAGCGAATAGCGCTAACTACGTCAATATACTATAGAAAGTGAGAATTGTCAATTAAAACTTGCCAACCCTCTTACATACTGTTATAATAAATCACGATATAAATTTCGTCCAAAATCCCCATCTTCAAAAGGAGAAACCTATGGAAGACAACAAGAAAAGATCTTTGATCGAGGAACTCGGCAGCACCTTCGGAAAACCGAAAAACTCGGATTCCCGTTATGAGGAACGGACCGGATCCCTCACCGGCAAGGACCCCTCTCTGGATGACATTTCCCATGAAAGCCGTACCGAAATTGCGGTGCAGAAGGACGTCTTCAGCAAGGTCTCCCATAATGACTGGAAAGCCTTTGTCATCAAAAACACAGGCCTCCGCGTCAACGATACCCTTGTCTTCCGGGAGCTGGACGGGCTGACCCAGACCGGCCAGTTCCAGATCAAGACCGTGGAATACATTATCAAGGATTCCGGCTTAAAAGACGGTTATGTCGTGGCCGGCTGGAAGTCGATCTGAACTGCCCGGCTATTTTCGTACGCCGCAAACAGCTGGTGTTTACGGCTGTGCTGAAGCATGACTTACTTCATAATAACGGTCTTCGCAGCCTTGCGTAAATCTTTTTCTTCCAATATAAGGCGAACCGCCTCTTCCCTGTCCACTGTGACCTGTTCACCGGTGGACAGTTTTTTTAACGAGATCTTGTTCTCGCGGATCTCATCTTCACCGAGAAACACGCAAAACGGGATCCCGAGCTTATCCGCATAGGCGATCTTATGCTTGAATTTTCTGTCCTCGAAATAGACCTGCGCGTCGATCCCCCGGTTTCTTAGATCCGCGCTGAGCGAGATCGCCTCCGACATTTCCCCGGTCATCGGAAGGATCAGCGCATCCGCCGCGCCGGCAAGGCCCTTATTCAAATACTCCTGCGCCTGCAGGATATAGAAAAGCCTGGTGAGGCCGATCGACATCCCGACACCCGGAAGGCGCCTTGAGGTATAGAACTCCGCCAGGTTGTCGTAACGCCCGCCGCTGCATACGCTTCCGATCTCCGGATGCTTTTTGATCGTGGTCTCATAGACCGTCCCCGTATAGTAATCCAGGCCGCGCGCAATGGTGAGGTCCGCTTCAAACCGCTCCTTCGGAACTCCGAAAAGCTCCATTCCCCGCAGAACCTCCTCCAGCTCAAAAAGCCCTTCCTTTAATGTCTCATTCTCACCTTCATATTCTTTCAGCCGTGAAAGCGTTTCCTCCGTGCTCTCTCCGGCGCATAAAAGCTCCATCAGAGACGCCGCTTTTTTCTCCTCGACGCCCAGCTCGACAAGCCCTTCCACAACCTTCTCATTTCCGATCTTGTCGATCTTATCCACGGTGCGAAGGACATCCTGCGCCTTGTCTCCGATCCCGAACGCCTGGAATAACCCGTTTAAGACCTTGCGGTTATTGATCCGGATCACAAAATCATCGATCCCGAGCGCCGTCAGCGCTGTATTGATGATCCCGGGGATCTCCGCGTCATTTCGGATGTCCAACTTCCCGTCTCCGATAATATCGATATCCGCCTGATAAAACTCCCGAAATCTCCCTTTCTGTGCGCGTTCTCCGCGATATACCTTGCCGATCTGATATCTCTTAAAAGGAAACGCAAGATCATTTGCGTTCATCGCCACATATTTCGCGAGCGGAACGGTCAGGTCAAAGCGCATGGTAAGGTCGGTATCTCCTTTTTCAAAGCGGTAGATCTGTTTCTCCGTCTCTCCGCCCGCCTTCGCCAGCAGGATCTCGCTGTGTTCCAGCACCGGCGTATCCAGCGGCAGAAACCCGAACGACCGGTAAGTCTGTTCCAGTGTTTCCTTTATTTTTTCAAACAGGATCTGATCCCCCGGCAAAAGTTCCATAAAACCGGACAGAGTACGGGGCTTTACCATCTCGCTCATTGTTAAATCTCTCCTTAATTAGTTAATTATTCCTTTAATTCTTCAATAGTGCTCGGTCATTCAAAAAATGACGCCGACCCACTGCGTTCCGGAAAGAACAGATTTGTGGAAGATTGTCGGCGTCATCACAAGAACGTACGGACTTGTTCTTTAATTCCATTTTAACAAATAGTGATGCGCCGCGCTATTCCAATATACTGGACTATCTTCCCCTTAATAAATCAGCGGGCATACTGACCGCTGAAATTCGCTATTCCTTAATATTTGATTTCTCGATCAGCGCGCCGGTGCGGTATGCCCGGATCAGCGCCTTCAATTCCCCGATCCGTTTCTGGATCGCCTTTCCGTTATCCGTGTCCCCCACCAGCTTTCGGGTCGTGGTATGCTCCACGGCTTCCTGGCGGGAAACGATATCGATCCCGTTGCGGATCGCTTCATCCTGCGAGATAAAGGGTTCATGGGCAGTCAAGGTCAGGCCGTAGGAGTTGTAGATCAGTGTATAGCCGGCGATCCCGGTCTCCCTGCGATAGGCCTTGGAAAAGCCTCCGTCGATCACGATCACTTTCCCGTCCGCCTTTACGGGTTTTTCCCCTTCCAGCCGATGGACCGGCATGTGGCCGTTGATAATGTGGCCTTCCGCGCTGTCAAGCCCGAACTCCTCCAAGATCCGCTCCGCGATCTTCGGATCATCCAGATATTTATAGTAATGATCCTTGTCCTCCTTCTGGATCTCAGGGTCGCTCAAAAAACAGCGTTCAAAGGTCGCCATCTTGTTCTTCCCAAACAGCGGCGAATCCGGCGCGCACCAGAGGTACCACAGAATATCCTTTCCCTTTCTCCCCTCTTCCTCATCCAGGGCGAAAAAGGCCTGCCGCACATAAGCTTCCAACGCGTCGTAAAGCGCCTTTCCGGCATATTCGGCCCCATAGACCTTTACTGTTTTGAAGGTTCCGTCCCCTTTCAGCGGCATACAGCCGTGGTACAGGAGATTCCCGTTGAAAACCCGGTAGAGATTTCCTTTTTCCAGCAGCAGATGCATGTGTTTCTGCAGCTTTTCGCAATGCCGGAAGGAATGAGCGAGGCGCTGTAAGACCTCCGCCTCCTCCGGGCTGTAGGCAAACGGATCCTTCGGGTCGATCGTGGGGAAGAACGTGTCTTTTAAAGGATAAGTCTTCCCTTCCAGCTCCACGGTTCCGTTTTCATAATCGATATGATCCAGGATCGTCCGATGTTCCATTCCAAATTCCGGCCGCCTTTGGATCAGCTGGGCTTCCGCCTTCAGCATCATGATCGTGATAGCCTTATGCATCTTCCGGTTCAGCCGCATTTCCTCGATCCCGAGGCCCTCGTCCTTCACCGCGAGCGCAAAATTCTGGCATTCGTCGTCGCGGTAAGCTTCCATCGCAAACGTAGCCAGCGGCAGCAGATTGATCCCATACCCATCCTCCAGGAAATCAAGATTTCCATATCGGATCGAGGTCCGAAGCACATTCGTCATACAGGCTTCCTGCCCGAGCGCCGCGCCCATCCAGACCACATCATGATTTCCCCACTGAATATCAAAAGAATGGTAGTTTTCGAGCGTATCCATAATGAAATGCGGGGCCGCGCCCCGGTCATAGATATCCCCGATGATATGGAGCCGGTCGATGACAAGCCGCTGGATCAGCTCCGCGAGCTCCACGATGAAATCCTCGGCATTTCCGATCTCCACGATCGTATTGACGATGGAATCGTAATACGCTTCCTTATTCAAAACCTCCGGTTTTTCGGTGATCAGCTCCTCGATCACATAGGCATAGTCCTTCGGCAGGGCTTTACGGACCTTCGAACGTGTATACTTGCTGGAACAGGTCTTGCAGACCTCGATCAGCCGGTACAAAGTCACCTTGTACCAGTTGTTCATGTCCATCTGCCGGCTCCGCTCGATCTCCATCTTCTCGCGCGGATAATAGATCAGTGTAGCGAGCAGGAGCTTTTCTTCCGTTCCGAGCGTATGCCCGAAAACGTCGTCGATCTTTTTACGCACCGCGCCGGAGCCGTTCCGCAACACATGGGAAAAAGCGTCAAATTCCCCATGAAGGTCGGACATAAAATGCTCTGTCCCCTTGGGGAGATTCAAAATCGACTGAAGATTGATGATCTCCGTGGAGGCAGAGCTGATCGTTGGAAACATTTCTGAAAGGATAGAAAGGCTTCGTTCCATTAACGCACAGCCTCCGCGATCTGACGGACAAGCGCGTCAAATTCCTCTCTCTGGTTTTCATTAAATGAAGATTTAATTGTAAATCCAGGTTCAATTATCTCCATATTCTTCATGCTTTCTACAGCTGCGCGCATACATCTCTGCGCTGACGGAGCCCAGGTGCCGTTTTCCAGAAGGGCGACCTTCTTGTTCTGCACGTTCAAGGCTTTCATATCGGCAAGCAAAGCTTCCATCTTCGGATGAATGCCCGCGTTATAGGAAACCGAAGCCAGTACGATCGTGTTGAACCGGAAGATCTCGGCGATCATAACGGAAACATCCGTCGCCGACACATCATAAACAGCGATATTGCGGATCCCCTTTTCTGCCAATGCTCCGGCCAGACTGTCCACTACGGATGCGGTGTGTCCGTACATCGAAGCCACAAACAGGGCCACTCCCTTTTCCTCCGCCTCATAGCTGCTCCATTTCTGATATTTATCCAGGATCCAGGAGATGTGATTCCGCCAGATCGGGCCATGCAGGGGAAGGATCAATGCGATATCGATCCCGGCTGCTTTCTTAAACACCGCCTGCACGTTGCTTCCGAATTTCCCGACGATATTGGTGTAATACCGCCTTGCGTCCGGCAGCCATTCCTTTTCAAATTCGACCTCATCCACAAAGATATTCCCATTCAGCGCGCCAAAGGTCCCGAACGCATCCGCGGAGAAAAGCGCATATTCCTTCAGATCATAAGTGAACATTGCTTCCGGCCAATGCACCATCGGAGCCATGATAAAGGTAAGAACATGGGTACCAAGGCTGAGCTTGTCCCCTTCCTTTACGACGGTTCTGCGCTCCTCCGGCAGATCAGCATCAAAGAACTGGTCCAGCATCTGGAAGGTCTTCGCATTTCCCACAACATTCACCTCGGGATACCGGAGAAGGACTTCGCCCACCGTTGCGCAATGATCCGGTTCCATATGATTGATCACCAGATAGTCCAGACTTTTCCCATCCAGAGCCGCCTTCAGGTTCTCCAGAAACTGTTCGGATACCGAAGCGTCTGTAGTGTCCATTAATGCAGTCTTTTCGTCATTTATTAAATATGAATTATATGAAACTCCCCTCGGAATCGGGAAAGCATTCTCAAACAGAGCAAGGCGCCGGTCGCTGGCTCCGATCCAGGTGATATCTTTTGTCACTTTCCTGATGTTTACCATTTATTATACCCTCCTTTAATTTATAATGTATCAACTGGCATCATAAATCGCACGCTAATAAAAATTAAATTTAGATTGGATGAAACTCTTTGCAATTGCACTGTTTAAACTTCTTTCCGGAACCACAGGGGCAGGGATCGTTGGGATAGATCTTCTTCACCTCGCGTTTTTTCGGAGCCTTGGCAACAGAATTATCCTTATTTGTACCGGTCACCTTGGCAACCTGCTCTCTTTCCACCTTCTGCTCGATCCGGACGTGGTAAAGCACCCGCACGGTCTCTTCCTGGATCGCCGTCGTCATCTCGTCGAACATTTCAAAGCCCGCCATCTTATATTCCACAAGCGGATCCCTCTGGCCATACGCCTGAAGGCCGATACCCTGGCGAAGCTGTTCCATATCGTCGATGTGGTCCATCCACTTCCGGTCGATGGCCTTTAAGAGCACCACGCGCTCGATCTCGCGGAACTGCTCGGGTTCCGGGAACTCCGTTTCCTTAGCTTCGTAAAGCTTCACGGCGCGTTCCTTCAGCTCATGCTTCAGTTCGCCGACGTTCTTCACCGACTCCAGAAGCTCCCTGTCAGCAGGAGCGATGGGCACTGTCGGCAGGAGGAGCTCATTCAGTTCATTGAAATCCCACTCATCCTTCGGCAGATCGCTGCTGATGCAGGTGTCTACAGCCCCTTCCACGCGGTCCGTGATCATCTTATAAATGGCATCGCGCATGTTGTCGCCGTTCAGCACCTTAAGACGCTCACTGTAGATGATCTCACGCTGGTCGTTCATGACCTGGTCATACTCCAGCAAGTTTTTACGGATACCGAAGTTGTTTCCTTCGATCTTCTTCTGCGCCCTCTCAATTGCGTTCGTCAGCATCTTATGCTGGATCTCTTCCCCTTCCGGCACTCCGAGGGAATTAAAGACATTGATCAGCTTTTCCGAACCGAAGAGCCTCATCAGATCATCCTCGAGGGAGATATAGAACTTCGATTCGCCGGGGTCTCCCTGCCGTCCGGAACGGCCGCGGAGCTGATTATCGATACGGCGGGACTCATGGCGCTCCGTACCCACGATCTTCAAACCGCCGGCAGCCACGGATTCTTCATCCAGCTTAATATCGGTACCACGACCGGCCATATTCGTCGCGATCGTCACGGTCCCGTGAATTCCGGCGTTTGCAACGATCTCAGCCTCAACGTCATGGAACTTCGCATTCAAAACCTGGTGCGGGATATTCCGCCGTTTCAGCATGCTGCTGATCAACTCGGATGTGTCGATATTTATAGTTCCGACAAGAACAGGCTGTCCTTTTTCGTGAGATCTCACAACATCCTCGACCACAGCCTCATATTTTTCCTTTTTCGTCTTGAACACGGCGTCCTGATGGTCATGACGGATCACCGGCCGGTTGGTCGGGATCTCGATAACGTCCATTCCATAGATATCACGGAATTCTTTCTCTTCCGTCAACGCCGTACCGGTCATGCCGGCCTTCTTTGCGAACTTATTAAAGAAGTTCTGGAACGTGATCGTCGCGAGCGTCTTGGACTCTCTCTTCACGCGGACATGCTCTTTCGCCTCAATGGCCTGATGCAGACCGTCCGAATAACGGCGGCCCGGCATGATACGCCCGGTAAATTCATCGACAATCAGCACTTCATCATCCTTCACAACATAGTCCTGATCCTTGAACATCAGATTGTGTGCCCGCAGCGCCAGGATGATGTTATGCTGGATCTCCAGATTCTCGGGATCCGCAAGGTTCTCGATCTTGAAGAACCGCTCCACCTTTCTCACGCCTTCCGCGGTCAGGTTCACCACCTTGTCCTTTTCATTCACGACAAAGTCTCCGGTTTCTTCCCGTTCCACGCCCATGATGGCGTCCATCTTGGAAAATTCCGGCATATCCTCGCCCCGCTTCATCTGATTTGCAAGGATGTCGCAGGCTTCATAAAGCTTGGTGGACTTTCCGCTCTGTCCGGAAATGATCAGCGGCGTTCTGGCCTCGTCGATCAGGATCGAGTCGATCTCGTCGATGATCGCATAATGCAGGCCGCGCTGCACAAGCTGTTCCTTATAGATCACCATATTATCACGAAGATAGTCGAATCCGAGTTCGTTGTTCGTGATATAGGTGATGTCGCACTGATAGGCTTTCTGCCGCTCTTCCTTTTCCATGGAATTCAAGACCACACCGACCGTCAGTCCCAGGAATTCATGGACTTTTCCCATCCACTCCGCGTCACGCTTGGCAAGATAATCGTTGACCGTAACGATCTGCACGCCCTTTCCTTCCAATGCGTTCAGATATGCGGGCAGCGTACTGACCAAAGTCTTTCCTTCACCGGTCTTCATCTCGGCGATACGCCCCTGATGCAGGATGATGCCGCCGATGAGCTGCACTTCGTAATGCTCCATGCCAAGGGTTCTGACCGCTGCCTCGCGGACCGCGGCAAATGCTTCCGGGAGAAGGTCATCTAACGTCTCCCCTTCCTCCAGCCGTTTCTTGAAGATCCGTGTCTTTCCTCTCAGCTCGTCATCCGACAGGGCCTGCATTTCCGGCCGCAGCGCAATGATCTTGTTCACCAGAGGGCGGATCCTCTTGATCTCATGTTCACTATGGGTTCCGAATAATTTTTCAATCGCTTTCATCTGCTTTTCTCTCCTAAGCATATGCCTGCATACCGCAGGCACATTATCCAAAACATTTTATCACGAATCCTTTCTTTCTACAACAAATATGTGATATGATAGTTACTGTTCATATTTGGCAGTTACTGTTGAAGCCGGCTTGCGAACACATGATCAATTTGCAAGCTGAGCAGCAATAATACGAGGAGGATCTCATGCATCACACATATCAGACCAAGGGCACCTGCTCCAGGAGCATCGACTTTGATATCGAGGACGGTATCGTAAAGAACGTTTCCTTTACCGGCGGCTGCAACGGAAACCTGAAAGGCATCGCAAGGCTCGTGGAGGGAAAGAGCGCAAAGGAGGTATCTGCTCTCCTCAAGGGCGTGGAATGCGGAATGAAGGGAACTTCCTGCCCGGATCAACTGGCCAGGGCGTTGGAAGAGGTGCAGTAAAGTATCCCGGCTGCAAAACACCGAATCGACTCAAAAGGCGGTCCCGGAAGACCGTCTTTTGAATTGTTTGAAAAGTATGCACAATATGAAGAAAACGCACAATATTGTCAATTATAAGCGAAAAAATATTTAAATTTTTTCAATTTTCCTGTTGACAAATATGAATTATGTATATATAATAAGTTCATACCAAACAGAGAGAAACAAACGGCTCCAACGATCCGGGGCCAGTCCAAAAAAATCCAGTAAAGGAGGTACGGACCACCGAAAACGTAACGAGTTCTTAAGGGTTATTCCCGACGAGGTTCTTCCGACGAACAGATACCACGGGTCCTAAAAAAAACGAAAAAATGAACAGAGGATCAGAGAGAATATTCAGATATGGTCCCAGTTCCAAAAAACCGGTGGAGAACGGAAAGAGAGTGGAGAGTGTCGAAGGGGCAGAAAATGAAAGAGAGGTATGGTCCAATGGACAGTGAAGGCTAGAGGGCGTCATCGCAGATGAAATCGTGATGACGCCCTCACTCTTTGTATTTCCATGTAAAATTCATGTGCTCGATCATGCCCCGAACGAGCCCAAATGAAGAACCGGAGATTACAGCCTCGTTTCCACAAAAATATCATAGATCGCGCGGATCGCGTTTTCAAAGTCCCCGTTCCGCACGCCGATGATGATGTTCAGCTCCGACGAGCCCTGGTCGATCATCTTCACGTTGATGTTGGCATGCGCCAGCGCGGAGAAGAGCCGGCCGGCCGTACCGCGGGCTTCTCTCATTCCACGGCCCACGACAGCGATCAGCGCAAGGTCTCCTTCCAGATCCAGCGTATCCGGCTTGCATAATTTATGCAGCTCCGACAGGATCTGCTGCTCCTTCCCCATGAATTCTTCCTGCTGCACAAAGACCGTCATCGTGTCAATGCCGGAGGGCATGTGCTCGATGGAGATCCGGTTGTCTTCAAACGCCTGCAGCGCTTTTCTGCAGAACCCCACCTCGGAGTTCATCATATCCTTATCGATATTGACGGCCACAAAGCCTTTCTTTCCGGCAATTCCCGTGATCGTGTATTCCGGCACGTGGCAGGTGCTTTCCACGATCAAAGTCCCCGGCGCTTCCGGGCAGTTTGTGTTGCGGATATTGATCGGGATCCCCGCCTTCCTGACCGGGAAGATCGCGTCCTCATGAAGGACAGAAGCGCCCATGTAGGAAAGCTCCCTCAGCTCTCTATAGGTCACGACGCGGATCGGCTTCGGGTTTTTGATGATCCGGGGGTCCGCCACCATACAGCCCGAAACGTCCGTCCAGTTTTCATACATGCCGGCCTCCGCCGCTTTTGCAACGATGGATCCTGTGATATCGGAGCCTCCGCGGCTGAAGGTTTTGATCGTGCCGTCCGGGAGCGACCCGTAGAATCCCGGGATCACCGCCTTTTCGGCGCTGTGAAGCCTTTTTTTCAAGACCTTATTCGTTTTATCGGAAAGAAAATGTCCTTTTTCATCAAAGAAAATGACTTCTGCTGCGTCGATAAACTCAAAGCCCAGATAGGCGGCCATGATCTTTCCGTTCAGATATTCCCCGCGTGAAGCGGCGTAATCCTCTCCGATCTGGTCCTTCAGGTTTTTTTCGATCTTTTTGTATTCTTCTTCCAGCGAAAGCTTCAGTCCGAGGCCGTTGATGATCGTATTATACCGTTCCTTGATCCGGTTAAAGGAAATGCGGATGTCCTCCTGCCTCGATGCTGCACGGTAGCAGTCATACAGCATATCCGTCACCTTACTGTCCTTGTCGTTCCTCTTCCCCGGTGCGCTGGGGACCACATATTTTCTGTCCTCGTCCGAGCGGACGATATCCCCTGCCTTGGCAAACTGCTCTGCACTGGCGAGGGAACTCCCCCCGAATTTAACTACCTTGATCATGTTGCTGCTCCTTTCCGGGATCTAAAAAATCTTCCTTCTTGTATGCCCTCGGCAAAAATACTTCGGGCTGATTTCATGAGTTACGAGTTTTCTTCCAATTCTATCTGCATCAGGGTCAGGCCGCAGGCCGGAGCCGTGGGACCGGCTAAATTTCTGTCTTTCCCCTGAAGGATGGTCTTAATCTCCTCCGGCTTTCGTTTTCCGCTTCCGACCTCAATGAGCGTCCCCGCCATGATACGGACCATGTTGTATAAAAATCCGCTTCCGGTCACCCGGAAGGTCAGGGTATCCTGCTGTTTCACCACTTTCGCCACATAGATCGTCCGCGTTCGCGTTTCGGCGGTGCTGTGGATCGATGCGAAGGAGGTAAAATCGTGTTCTCCGATAAAATACGAAGCCGCCTCGTTCATGGCCTCCGCATCCAGCGCGTAATGATAATGAAAAGTGTTGTGCCTCACGTTCGGCTCCGGCATCGCCCGATTAAGGATCCGATACTCATACGTTTTCCTGCTTTTCTGCTTCCGCGGATGCCACCCGGGTTCAACCTCATTGGACCACTGGATCTTCACATCCTCGGGAAGGCGCTCGTTCAAAGCATAGCCGAATTTCTCCGCCGGGATCCTGCTTTCGGTGTCAAAAACCGCGAGGTTCCCAAGGGCATGCACGCCCGCGTCCGTGCGACTGGCTCCCGAGATCTTGATCTCCTCCCCGGTCAGCTCCAAAAGAGCCCGGTTCACGACCTCCTCGATCGAGAGCGCATTCTTCTGAAGCTGAAAGCCGGCGTATTCCGTGCCGTCATAGGCAATACTAAGCATGATCCTTCTCATCGCCTTGTCCACCATACGCTTGATACAATAACTGCTGCCACATAGCCGGCAAGGATCAGATAACTGATCGCATCCCTTTTCTTATAGACCAGGGGTTTCAGCTTGGTCCTGCCTTTTCCCCCATGATAGCAGCGTGCTTCCATGGCCAGAGCCAGGTCGTTCGCCCGCCGGAACGCCGAAACAAAGAGCGGCACCAGCAGCGGAACCAGCGCCTTTGCGCGCTTGATCAGCCCACCGGTCTCAAAATCCGCTCCCCGGGCCTTCTGCGCCCGCATGATCTTATCCGCTTCTTCCGCGAGGATCGGAATAAAGCGAAGGGCGATCGACATCATCATCGCGATCTCATGGACCGGTATCCGGATGTATTTCAGAAAAAACAGGCCCTGCTCCAGTCCGTCCGTAAGACCGGTCGGCGTAGTCGTATACGTCAGCAGCGACGAACCGAGAAGCAGCAGCACGAGCCTTGCCGCCATTCGGCTCGCGTGAATCAGCCCCTCTTTCGTGATATGCAGAAACCAAAAGGAAAAAATCTCTTCACCCGGCGTCAGGAAAAGGTTGAACACCACGCTG
>JAEESA010000242.1 GCA_016286115.1 Lachnospiraceae bacterium | reverse complement strand
CGCTGTCACGGTAAGGCTTTTGAGCGGTCCGTCCGCGTCAATGCGGATCGTAAGAAGGCCGTTTTCTTCCTTTCCCATTGCCCCCATCATAAGCGCCCCGGACATCAGCCTTCCGAGCGCCGCCGAAGCGACCGGCCGCAGAGAATGCCGTTTTCTCGCTTCCTCCACAAGGTCCCTGCTCGTCAGCGCAAAGGCCCGCACTCCCGCTTCCGGCGCGCTCGCTCTGATCAGATAATCATTTTCCATGTTCTTTTGCCAGGAAAAGCAGCCGCTCTCCCGGTTCAACCTCCTCTGTTCCAAGAAAGATAAGACCCGCCTCGCCGATCAGTCTTTCGATCGTTTCTCGCGGGTACGCTCTTTGTACATGCGTCTCAAAAAAACGCCGGAAAAGCCCGTTTCCGGCCTCGGCATAAAAGGTCAGTTCACTGGTATTGATCCCCTCCGCCGGGTCATAGGAATTTTCCCAGATAAAGCTGCCGTATTCGTCATTCTCCGCGATCACCGCGTCTCCCAGCGCCTCATATTTCTCCGGCATATTCATGTCAAACAAAAAAAGCCCGCCCGGATCCAGATAGTTATTCACAAGAGAAAAACATTTACACAGTTCCTCTTCCGTCAGGAGATAATTCATCGTATCGCAGACCGAAACGACCGAACGCACCGTCCCGTACAGTTCAAACGAAGTCAGATCCTGGCAGAGGTAGAGAATGTCCTTTCCCTCCGATTTCTGCTTCGCTTCCCAGAGCATTTCGGAAGACCCGTCGATCCCGATGCAGTCATACCCTTCTTCCGAAAGAAGCAGGGTCATGGTTCCCGTGCCGCATCCAAGATCCGCCACCAGACCGTCCCTGATCCCTGCTTCCCGAAGTATCCTTATTAACCGCCCTGCCCATTCCCGGTAGGGCACCTCTTGCATGTAATGATCATAGCAGGAGGCAAACCCGCTGTAGATCTCCATCCTTATTTCTTACCGAAAAGATTGGAGAAGAAATTCGAGATCGCTTTGGCAATGTTCGAGAAAAAGTTCCCGATCGAGGCAAAGAACCCGCCACCGGAATTGCCGTCGCTTCCATTTGAGGTTCCGCTGTCACCGGTGCTGCTCGCGTCTTTATTCGTGGAATTCCCGCCAATGCCGAGCGCGCCGGCTACCGTGTCCACCGCGCCGCTTAAGATGCTCGGATCGATATTGAGGTCCGACAGCTTCTGCAGAAGATCGATGATCGTCTGACGCTCGCTGGAAGAAAGCTGCACGCCATACTCCGCGCTGACTTCATCCACCGCCTTGCTGATCGACGCCTCATCCTTCAGGCCGTCCTTCGCCATTCTCTGCTTCACTTCAGAGATCATGCCTTCGATCACGTCCGAATCCACATCGCTCAGCGCGCCTTCCAGATCCCCTGTCACAACGAGCTCGTTCAGCGCTCCGTCGATCACGTCCTCGCTGATCGCCTGCCCGCTCATGTCCTTATACGCCTTAAAGATACCGACCAGCGCCGCTGTTCCGGAGATCGGGAACGGTCCCGCCACAATGATCTCCGCGTCCGTGATCCCCGCTGTCGCGCAGGCGTTGCGATACATTCCTTCCGTGCAGACCGAAATGTTTTTTGTGGTAATGGAAAGACCCATTCCCGGATCCGTTTCCTTGATCAGCACCGAAGAGAGCGCATGTTTTCCGATATCCGAGGACGACATATACGCATCCAGATACTGATGCTCTTCCGCGTTTGTCACATAGGAAACGCTGAGGTTCGGAAATTCGCTTTCTTCCACCTTCAGAAGGGAAAGCACGGTCTTTCTCTGATCCGGCGTCAGGTCCGCGCCGAGGGAAAGATAGGGCTTATAGGCATCCGCCTTTACGATCTGCGGAGCCGCTGCCGCGCATAAGCATATGCACAAAGCCAGCGACACCAGTTTCTTCAACATCTTCTTCATAATACATTCCTCCTTTTGGTTCTTCTGCGGCAAATAAAGCCGCATCCGTGAAAAGTTACTTCAGATCCTTTGCTCCAGCCAGTCCAAAATATCCTTATATACCTTATCACGATCCGTTTCATTCAAAATTTCATGCCGGTCCTCCGGATACAAGATCGTGGTCAGATCCTTGATCCCCGTATTCCGGAACAGCTCCGCGACCTTTCGCACTCCCGCGCCCAGATCCCCGACCGGATCGTCTTCTCCGGAAACCAGCAGTACGGGAAGATCCTTTCTCATGCAGTCGATGCTCCCGGGATCGCAGGAATCACGCACCGCCTCGAAAAGCCCGAGGTACGCGTTGTCGGTAAAAACATACGTGCATTTCGGATCCACATAATAGCTCTCGACTATCTTTGCGTCCTTCGTAAGCCAGCTGTTTGAGCTGTCCTGCCCGGTCAGATCGAACTTCTGATAGGGTTCGCTGTAGGAAAGCTTCTGCAAAAATTTACTGCGGTGGTGTTTTCCGCGGAACAGCGTTTCCAGTTTGTCCATGGCGATCGCGGCCTTGATCAGTTCCTTGTCCATATAGCCGGTCCCCATGATCACGGCGCCGTTCAAGTCCTCCTCATAACGGGAAAGATACGTCCGAAGGAGATAGCTTCCCATACTGTGCCCCAGCATAAAGTACGGCCTGTCCTTCTGGCAGCCCTTCCGGACCCTGTGGATATCCTGCAGCCAGATCTGGCTCGGCCGGTCCCCGACATAGCCCCAATCCGCCTGCGACAGCACGGAATCCCCGTGTCCCACATGGTCATGCCCCACAACGGCAAACCCGTGTTCCACCAAATACTCCGCAAAATCCGCATACCGTTCCACATACTCCACCATACCGTGGATGATCTGCACGACAGCCTTAAATTCTCCGTTCTCCGGCTTCCAGATCACGCCGTGGACCGGCGTGCAGCCGTTATGAGAGATAAAACTAAACGTTTCTTTTTTACTCAATGCTTCTCCTCCTCTCCCAGCACACGGCGGAAATAGACCTCCGCCTCTTCAGCCGATTTCTGTTCCTCCAAGAACCTCGTTCCGAGCGCATCCATCTCCGACAACGCCTCCGTGCTGCTGGAAATGGATTTCTCCTGTTCCTCCCGAAGAGTGGAAAGATCCTTCTTCATGTTCTTGATCCGGTTCACCTGCTCCATCGCCTCCACATCAGGAAGGTCAATGATCGCCTTTTCCAGCGTTTCCCGGTCCTTATCCGAGCGGGGCCGGTTCTCCATGCTCTTCACGAGCTCTTCCGCCAGCTTTCCGCCGTTCTCCAGGCAGGTAAACAGCCGCACCAGCACCTTCCCGTTCTCCTCGGATTTCGTACGGATCTCCTCCGCCGCTCCGACAAAGCGCTCCGCGTGCGCGCCGGCCTTCTGCCCCTCGATCGCGGCAGACAGCGCCATCACGTTCATATTCCGGAAAAATTCCTGCAGGATATCCTTATAGGTACCCACATCAAGAAAGACCTGCCGCAGCTTCGCAAGATCCGCTTCCAGTCTCTCTCTGGTATGGTCCGCTTCCCGGCTCCGCTCTCCGGCCGCCTCGAGCTCCTTCACATGCTTCACCGCCCCGTGCAGCTTTTCCGAATCCTTCGTATACTCCGAGAAGGTGATCTCAAAAGCCTCAGCCTTTTCGGACGCGCTCACAGCCGCATCCTTCCCCTTCCTGCTCTCCGTCGCGATCTTCGCCAGCCCCTTCGCCAGATCCGACCGCTCCTCCGTCACCTTCACAAAGTATTCTTTTTCATATTCCTGAAGAGAATTCGCCTCCCGGAGCACCGCCTTGCATTCCTCCAGCTGCTCCTCCTTCTCCCGAAGCTTCTCTTCCAGTTCTCTTGTCCTTCGAAACATAAAATCAAACAAAGCCCCCGCCCTCCGTAGTGATCTCATTATATCAAACCGAACCCGCGCACGCAACACGAAGGAGTTGTAAGGTGCCACTCGCAAAAAAAGAGCACTGATCCTTAATCAGCGCTCTTATAACTGCACATTCAGCTGTTTCGCCCTCTCCAGCACCATGGGCATCGTCGTCCTAAGTTCCTCCGCCATCTTCCACACATCCACCGTGGTCTCATAGCTGCCGACGTTCGTATTCAGGATCAGCTCGTTCAAGAACAATGTCTTCGGCAGGATCATCGCGGAAGCAAAGTACTCCATCTGCTCGACCTCTCTCCTGAACCGGAGGTTCTTGTACGGATAGTTCCCATCCGGAAAGGTGTCCCACTTCTCCGGTTTGACCCAGTACCCCATGCACAGGATTGCCTGTCCCAGCGTCCGGTAGATCATCCAGTCCGTCTCCACCCTGCTGTGATCGTCGATCCCATACAGATACTCATTGATACAGACCAGGATCTCCGGTTTTCCCTTATGCTTTTTTACGATCGCTTCATCCCCGACCTTATATTTCACGGCTGTCGAAAATGTTCCCCCCATCTTCTCGATCACCGCTTTCGGACTCTCCACCGGAAACTCCAGCTCGAATTCACGATACAAATTGGTCACGATCTCGTCTATACGATCCTGGCTGCTTTTCTTCATTCCCCTAGCTCTCTCACCAAAAGATTTTTCACGAATCAGTATTATAGCATAAGAGTTTCCATAAGAACAGATTTTTTTTATGACTTCGAACCCAAGTATGTCATCCGTGCACGCTCCGACAGAAAGAAAGCCAGGACTTTCGTCCCGGCTGCTATTTTTTATGCGTGCATGAGAGGGCTGCAGGCGCCGGTGGCGCCTTCTTGCAGCCGACCGAGGCGGGCTCCCGCCCGCCGAGAATTCGAACCCAGTTCGACGTGCATGAGAGGGCTGCACGAGGTCCAGTGGACCTCGGTTTGCAGCGGACCGGAGCGAAGCGGAGACACGAACC
>JAEESA010000241.1 GCA_016286115.1 Lachnospiraceae bacterium | reverse complement strand
CGGAGGAGTACGCCTGGCTTTACGAAACCGAAGGGCTGAGCGTTTCTGAAGGTGAACGGTTCTGCGGTTCGAAGGAAGCGTTTTTGAAGGCGCTGGCCACGTTTTATGAGACTTTACCGGAAAAGGCAGCGGAGATCGAAACGGCGTATACAAAAGATGATCTTGAAATGTATACGATCAAAGTTCATGCGCTGAAGAGCTCCGCGCGCGTCATCGGAGCGTCCGCCCTTTCCAAAATGGCGGAGGCTCTTGAAGACGCGGGGAACCGTAAGGACAAGGAATTTATCAGCAAAAACCATGCTCCGTTGATGGAAGAGTACCATAAATACGAGGACAGGTTAAAGCGGCTTTCGGAGAAGAAGGAGGAAAACAAGCCCCCCATCGATCCGGAAGAACTGAAGGGAGCCTACGAAGCGCTGCATGACGTTGTGCCTGCCATGGATTATGACTCCGCAGAGATGATCATCACGGAAGTGCTGGGGTATTCTCTGGAGGAGAAGGAACAGAAGAAGTTTGAGGAGTTGTTCCGGCTGCTGAAAAAGCTGGATTGGGATTCGATGGAGGAATTGATCAATGAGTAATACAAATCGGGTTATGATCATTGGCGGAAAAGAGTCGTTTCTGATCCGGGTGCTGATCAAAAAGATGGCGGAGCAGGGGATCGAAGGGTTTTACGCGGCCTCCGACATAGACGCTATCAATAAAAGGATCGGTGACGTGGCCGTTTTGGCTTATTACATGGAAAGCAATGAATTTGTGAGCGCTTCGGTCGTTCAGTTCCTGAGGGATAAGCTGGATGAGGTCGGGAAGAAGATCATCCTGATCGGCGAAAAGAACGATACGGATGCGATTGAGAAGGGACTGCCGTCTTCCGTGATCGCAAAGGTGTTTCTGCGGCCGTTAGATAATGAGGCGTTCTTTTCCGAAGTGCGGCTCCGGTTTACCGAAGAGGAAAAGAAGGTGGAAAAGAAGACGATCCTGGTCGTGGATGACGATCCGACCTATCTCGGCCTTGTACGGGACTGGCTGAAGGAGACGTATCAGGTGGCCATGGCAAATTCCGGCCTTCAGGCGATCAAATGGCTCGGGAAGAACCATGCGGATCTGATCCTCCTGGATCATGAAATGCCGGTGACCAGCGGCCCGCAGGTATTGGAGATGCTGCGCAGCGATCACGAGACCGCCCGCATTCCCGTCTTTTTCCTGACCGGAAAGAGCGACAAGGCGTCGGTCATGCAGGTTGTGGACTTAAAACCGGAGGGCTATCTCCTGAAAAGTGTGATGGACCGGATCGAGTTGCTGGAAAAATTGGATAAGTTCTTTGAGAATAAATAGGTACTATTTACGGCCTATTCAGCTGTGAATAGTAAAAAAATAGTTGCATTATTATTTTTTGTGTATTATAATAGCATTTGTTCTGACGACAAAAGAATAAACGGGTCATTAGCTCAGTTGGAAGAGCACCTGACTCTTAATCAGGGTGTCCAGGGTTCGAGCCCCTGATGACCCATGAAAAAGGACCTCGTGGTATCACGAGGTCCTTTTTTATGGGTCATATAAAGATTCTCATGGAGTTATTTTCCGTAAAAAGAGAGCTTAAACTGCTGGCCGTTGACAAGATTTATCAAAAAGATGATCTCTACCTTTCCTTTCTTCTTTCCCTTAAAGCTGAAACGGCTGCAGATATTTCCGGAAGAATCCTCGGATTTCGTTTCAAACGCAACATTCTTGATCCGCTTTTCCCCTATGGTTACTTCGTAATCCACGCTTTCGACGATATCAGCCATATCTTTCTTGTAGATGATCTGTGAGGAGAAAACACCGGGAACGGAATTCCTGTTGGTAATGACCAACCAAAACCCCGGTGTTGATCAGGCTGGATCGGGTGTAGAAGAGCTTGTAAACATAAAGAAATAAGAGCGAAAGCTTCCGTCAATGGATGATCGGAGGGCAGCATTCCCCGTTTCTTGCGGTTGTAGTATATCTGTGATAGTATTATAGAAAATTTTATCGCAATAGCGGAAAGGAGAATTAGATATGCAAATGAAAAAATTAGCAGCCGGACTTCTTTGTGCTACTCTTGCAATCATGATGCCTGCCGGATCCCTTCTGGCAGCGGAAAACAGAGGAGCAGTCATTCCGGTCAGTTATGAAGACGGGGTTGGTAAGTGGAATAATACCGGGGTCTGCTTTTGGGCCGGGGAATCGCCGGCCTTACCGGTGGAATCAGCCACGATCAGCGCAGATGTTTATCTGCCGAATGAAGCGGTCCAGGTACACACCGGTGAAGATGAGGATTTTAATCCCCATTCTTTGAATTTCCGGCTGGGATTATCTGTTGCGGTTGATGTGAAAGGAGAGGATAAGAAAATTGATCTGCAGCGTGTCGGCGAGAGTTTTGCAGTGGAAAGAGACCCGCGCGAAGGGGTTGTCTGTTCTGTTTTCAAAGAGGAGGGTCCTGAACTGTTTCCCTATGCGACCGCAGAATCACGGGGAGATTATGTCGTGGTCCATATCAAAAATTATCCTGTAAATGATGAATTCATCTGGTGGAATGAGGAGACACAGGAGGAAGAGCCTTATACCGATGAGATTCCCAGTGGGGAAAACGTACATTACTGGATGAATACGAACATCAATATCGGAACAGATCTGGTCGATTTTGAAGGAAGATTTGCTTACAACAATGTTTCCTACACTCTCGGAAATTCTGTAAATATCATAGATTTTTCCGAGCGCCCCGATCCGGAAGATCAGAATATCGGAGATTACTGGGATGATCATAACAATCAAGGCTTTATCCAGCCGGTCATTTTTGATGATGAATATGTCATTAACGCCTCTTCCAACAATGTAAAAGTCAAACCGGGAAAGACCAAAAAGCTCACCCTTTCCAGAATGACGCCGGACAGTGTAGTTCTCATTGATGTTCAAAAGAAGAAAGTCGCCAAAGTTTCTGTCAACGAAAATGGCGAACTTGTGATCAAGGGCAAAAAGAAGGGAACTACGAAGGTGTTCCTTACAGTGGATCGTACAACGAAGGAAATTCTGGTCAAAGTAAAATAATGAGAATATCGAAAAAGAGGGCTTCGTGTAACCACGAAGCCCTTTTTTCATGGGTCATCAGGGGCTCACATTGAATTTTGCGAAGGCCGATGGTATAATTTTTAGTGTCTGAAAATTTTACAACGGAGGTGAGAAACTATGAAAATGCAGAAACGTGTTGTTTCCGTCATGCTGGCTGTCGTGATGGTCCTGTCTTTGGTCTTGATGATGCCGGTGGGTGCGGAGGCAAAGAAAGCAAAGAGTTTTGTTAAGAAACTTACATTGAGTGAGGCATCGGTTACGATGGACGCGGGAACGAGCGAGGCGGTTACAGCCACGGTAAAGGTGAAAAAGAAGGCGTCCACAGAGGTTACGGTAAAGAGCAATGATGAAAGCATTTGCACGGTTGACCCGGCAGATGCAGGCAAGGGAACTACAGAGATTACGATAACAGGTGTGAAAGAAGGGAGTACAACAGTGACGGTTACTACAGTCGGAGAAAACAAAAAGGGAAATCCCTTATCCAAGAATATCTCAGTAACAGTCAACGCCGGCCAGTCCGACCCCGGAGATGATCCCGGAACAGGCACAGGCTTTAATGCGGCGACGGATATGACCGTGACCAACGGCCAGGTAAATATCTATGTTGAGTTCACGATCAACAAGGACCACCCGCTGACCCCTGAAGAAGCGGCGGAATGCGGACTTACCATCAGCGAAGACGGCGAGACGGCTTCCGGCAACGTACCCTGCAATACAGCTACCTATACTTTCAAAAAGCTTCCCGGAAACCTCGAGGAGCTGCAGACGATCCCGCTGGATACCATGTTCGGACCCATGGCAGCCGGCATCGCGGCGGTAGCTTCCTACCAGCCCGGTGTTTATAATATGCAGACCTATGACAAATGCCCCCAGCTTGCCATGTTCGATTACCTGAATGGTCCCGGCTTTGATATTCCGAATGTTCAGAAACAGAATATGTTCATCACCATGCGCACTACCCTCGAAGGCTATGGCGGCCCTGCGCAGGGAAGTCCCTTCATGTACTTTGAAGGAGCTACTCCGGAAAACGGCTATACGCCGAACGAGCCCTTCAGCTTTATGCTGGTTCACGGCCCCTATCAGGTTCCTGCGACCCAGTCGATCGGCACCGGCCAGATGCTTCCGGAGCGCCAGATGATCCTGATCTCCTTCGCCGGGGACGATTCGCAAAGATATTGCGATGTGTATCAGTCTAAGGTAGACAACAATTGGTACATCTTCGATGACAGCTGGCAGCATCTCGTTGCTGGTGCAAAGCCGGCACAGATCATCTACTAAATAAATATAGAAAATTACGCCCCGGAAGACAGATCAGGTCTTTCGGGGCGTTTCTTTATGCACAGGGTGGCAAAAAGTCACTATTATCAAATACGACAAAAATTCATGTCGTTATTCTTTCGGATCACCCTGATCCTGCATCAATTGTTCAAAGGTCACGCCGTACTTTGCCGCGATATCCCTCGCATAGGATTTTCCCTCCGGTGGAACGGCTTCAATACGGAACAGCCGGTTGCCCTGGTCGGAAAGCGCCACCAGACTGGCAGCCTGATCCGGGGTTCCCTCTTCCTGATTGATCACATCGATCTCTTCGGCCAGTTTATGCATGTGGGTGTTGTATATCGTGCGCACGCCGAGATGCTTTAAGGCCCGCACGACATCCCGCGCGATATAGTACCCCTCTTCAAAGGACGTTGTGGAGAAGGACTCATTCAAAAGAAGCAGGCTTTTTTCGGTCGATTCCTTATAGAGTTCGCGGAAGCGCTTGGTTTCTTCTCCGAGCCGCCCCAGATCCATG
>JAEESA010000240.1 GCA_016286115.1 Lachnospiraceae bacterium | reverse complement strand
TTAGGAGCACTCGCCAAAGAGCTGGAACAGCTCAATATCCGGCTGATGCGGATCCATTTCTGTTATTGTAAAAAGGGTGAGGACATCACAATTGAAGGGAAGTATGCGGCGCTTTTCATTGACGAAGGGCATCGGATCGAAGTGAAAACGCTGGATACGATCTTATCTTTCGCCGAAAACGCTTCGATCCCCGTCATTATTTCTTATGACAGCGAAGCGCCTATTGCGCCGGAAGAACGGAAGAAATTCAGTACAGATCTGATCGAAGGGATCAAAGGGTTTGTCAGATATCGACTGACCAACCGGATCCGGCTGAATAAAGACCTTTCCGAGTTTATCAACCGAATCATGTGTTTAAACTGTAAGCATCCGAAGAAGCGGTATCCTACGGCGCTGCCGCTATTTGCAAGGGATGAGGGGGAAGCGGAAAAGCTGGTAACCTCTTTTGTGCGGAAGGGTTACACTTATATCCGCGATGTTCTGATCGACGACAACACAGACGCATTGGATGATGCGATCAACGTGAGGCAGGCCACCAGCCGGGAATTTGATAAGGTGGTTATGATGATCGACCGGTCCTTTTATTACGACGGGGAGGGGTATCTGCGATCAACCACTTCCGGTGACGGCAGAGTACGTCATCTCTATCATGGCCTGAACCGGGCGAAAAAACAGATCGCGATCATTGTTCGGGAAAACGAGAATGTATTTGATTCCATATTGGGGATCATGCAGGATTAATTACACTGGGGAAGCATTACATGAAAGAAAATAACCGATCAAACAAGGATTTTGATCTGCAAAGTTATATGGCAAAAGGCGTGGAAAGGATCGTGTCGGATGCGCTTCGCGCCACGTTTAAAAATCCGCGCGAAACCGCATATCTTATCAAGTTTTCCGCTGCTGCGAAAAAGGCGGCGAAGAAAAGGGCGAAGGCGGAAAAGGAAGGGGAACACATCCCGCCGTTTCTGATCGCCAGTATCACATCCAGTTGTAATCTCCATTGCGCGGGATGCTATTCCAGATGTAATGAAGCGACAACGGATCATAAGCCTGTGGACCAGCTTTCTGCGGAGGATTGGAAGAGGATCTTTGAGGAAGCGGATGAGCTTGGTGTCAGCTTTATTTTGCTTGCGGGCGGAGAGCCGCTCCTTCGGCGCGATATCCTGGAAGAGGCGGGAAAAAGGGGCGATATTCTTTTTCCGGTGTTTACGAACGGAACGTTTTTTAATGAGAAATTTTTGGAGCTTTTTGACGCCAAAAGGAACCTTGTTCCCGTGATCCGTATCGAAGGGAACAAGAAGGAAACGGACGCAAGACGGGGCGAAGGGGTATATGACAAACTGATCGAAGTCATGGACGCTTTGCGTGAAAAAGATTTGATGTTTGGCACGTCTGTGACCGTGACGAAGGAGAATCTGCAGGAAGTGACTTCGGATGATTTTTTGAACTCGCTTTCCGAAAGAGGCTGTGAAGTGGTGATCTATGTGGAGTATGTTCCCGTTACCGAAGAGAGCAAGGAACTGGCGCTTTCAGAGGAGGAACGCGCCCAGCTCCTTAACGACATCGCGCGGGTCAGGGAAACCCATCAGGACATCGTATTTCTGGCGTTTCCGGGGGATGAAAAGGGGACCGGTGGCTGCATCGCCGCCGGAAGAGGGTTCTTTCATATCAATTCACACGGCGGCGCGGAACCGTGCCCGTTTTCGCCGTATTCCGATATCAACGTAAAGGATACTTCGCTGAAAGAAGCCCTGCATTCCAGGCTGTTTCAGAAGCTGCAGAACAGCGATATTCTTGCGGATGACCATAAGGGCGGCTGCGTACTTTTTGAGAAAAGAGAACAGGTGGAAGCGCAGCTTGCCGGGGAAGATTAAGGGAAAACGTCAAAGAGACTCAACTGCCCGTCGTCCTCAGGGAATTCGTTCAGATAGGCAAAGCACTCGTCGGGGGTGCATAAAATATCGTGTTTTTTGCAGGTGTCATGCATGATCGACATCAGCTGCTTTGCGTTGGGACTGGGCAGTTCATAGGCGTTTCCGTAATGCTTTATATACTTGCTTTTCAGTCCGGGGAAAGATTGGTCCAGAGCGGCATAATAATACTCCCTGTCGCCATCGCGAAGCGTCAGACCCATGCCGAAATCAATGATCCCTTTCACGCCGGTGCGGACACATTCGTCGAGGATCGCGCGGATGTTTTCTTCCGTGTCGTTGATAAACGGCAGGATCGGCGTGAGCCACACGACCGTCGGAATGCCGCGGCTTCGCATTTCTTCAAGAACTTCGATGCGCCTTTTTGTATTGCAGACGTTCGGTTCCAAAATGCCGCAGAGCTTGTCGTCATACGTGGTCAGCGTGATCTGCACCACGCATTTTGTCCTCTTATTGATCTCATCCAAAAGATCGATATCTTGTAAGATCCGGTCGGATTTTGTCTGGATCGCCACGCCAAAACCGTACTTCAAAATGATCTCCAGACACTGCCTTGTCAGGCGAAGTTTTTCTTCACAGTGCATGTACGGATCGGACATGGAGCCTGTTCCGATCATGCATTTCTTTCGTTTCGAACGAAGCGTTTTTTCCAGAAGCTCGGGCGCGTTCTGCTTTACTTCAATGTCCTCGAAGGGATGGGTGAAGCGGTAACATTTGCTTCGGCTGTCGCAATAAATGCAGCCGTGAGAACAGCCGCGGTATATATTCATCCCGTTGCGGCCGCCGCTTGTCGTCAGTATCCCTTTTGCGTCAACAAAATGCATAGTTATTTCTCATGAGCCATTACTTTGATCAGGATTTCCTCAAAGGAAAGGCCCTCTTCTTCCGCATATTCAACCGTCGGATCTTTCAGCACGACCGCCCACACGTTGCAGGCCGATGCCGCGGAAAGCTTCCCGGGTATATCCGCGTCCTTTTCGTTGTCCCTCATCAGAACGGCTTTGATCGAATACTCCCGTAATATGGCAACATTCATCAGTTCGGAAAAAGGCCCCTGCATGGCGATGATCTGTCTTGCGGAAAGCCCCATGGAAACACATTCCCTTATGCTCTTTTCTTCGGGAAGAACGCGGACAAAAATACGTTTTTTATCGTTGATCCCGGATAAAAACAGAGAAAGCTCTTCCTGCCCGGGAACCAAAAGAATATTCCCGTCGATCCCGTTCAGGATCGTGACTGCCTCCGCTTCGGAATCCGCATAAATGGCTTCGTCTCGCCGTTCATCCATCGGTCTTTTCAATCGAAGATACTGGATCCCTTCCTGCTCACACGCTCCGGCGATGTCCTGATGGGTCATCGTCGCGAATGGATGGGTCGCGTCCACTACATAGCTGTACGTTCCCTCTTTAAGAAGGTCAGCGATCTCCTCCAGATTTTTACGCCCGGTCAGGACTTCGGTTTCTTCATTTTCATATTCGATCCGTGCCCCATACTCCGTGGCAACGCTGACTTGATGCGGGATCCCTTTTTTTCGCAGGATCTCGGCTAAAAGCCTTCCTTCGGTTGTTCCGCCAAAGATCAAAACTCTCATCTTCAGTTCCTCTATCCGTAGTGATTTACTGTATAAATATACTATGCCGGCACTTTCATTTCAAGATATACGGAAACTGTTCAAAGAGTTTAACAGAGTGTTATAATGATTTGATCACACGGTTCACTCGGAGGGAAAAATGATCGGAAAGAAAATTGTGATAATCGGGTGCTCCGGGAGCGGGAAGAGCACCTTGGCGAAGAAGCTTCATCAGGCTACGGGGTTGCCGCTCATTCATCTGGATAATGTATGGTGGAAGGCGGACAGGACGCATATTTCAAGAGACGAGTTTGACCAAGAGCTTGCCAAGATCTGCGCACGCGACAGCTGGATCCTTGACGGGGATTACAGCAGAACCTATGAAACTCGGATCGCAGCCTGCGATACGGTTATCTTCCTGGACTACGGGGAGGAGGTCTGCATGCAGGGGATCATCGGGCGCGTCGGGCAGGAACGAGGCGACATTCCCTGGACCGAACACGAGCTGGATCCGGAGCTGGTGGAGATGGTGAAGAGCTATGAGAAGGATAATAAGGGCGTTCTTCAGGAGCTTTTCAGGAAGTATCCGGACAAAAATGTGATCATTTTCTATAGTAGAGAAGAAGCGGAACGCTGGCTCATGCAAGGCTTTTCTTGAAGTTCACTTGATTTACGTGTATGATGAGGGCACGGGTCATCGGAAAAGATGGATCCTGAAGAAAGGGGATATTATGATAAAACAGTTATCCATTTTTGCGGAGAACAGGAAGGGAACCCTGCAGAAGATCACGGGGATCCTGGATGAACATGGGATCAACATGATCGCGCTGATCACGAACGACAGCGCGGAGTTCGGTATCATAAGGATGCTGGTGGACAAGCCGGAAGAGGCGGAAGGCATTATGGGAACGGCGGGCTTCCTTACCCGGCTCGACAGCGTGATCGCCGTGGAGATCGGCGACAGCTGTGGGAGCCTGAATAAACTTCTGGTGTATGTCGATGACTGCAATATCAACGTGGATTATCTTTACATGTCTTTTAACAGGGAGCTCGGAACGCCCATTGCCGTGCTGAAAACGCCCGATTCGGCTGAGGTCGAATCCATGGTCGTGGCACGAGGCTATAAAGTTTTGTAAACTCTGTCGGATCCTTCTGATCCCGCTTCGAATGGGAATTCGAAATTCACTTCCGGAAAAAAGAACTGCAGAAACGGCAAAGATAAAACCTGGGATGATCACACAAGATGGAAGGGAGAAAAAGGGGATGCGTTTCTTTCGGATGTCTGGATAAAGCGGCTGGAACAAGCGTATTTGACGCCGTGGTTGTTGAACCGAGGCCTTTTATGAGTGAGGGAGAATTTCGCGCCATAAAACCGGTCGGAGGG
>JAEESA010000239.1 GCA_016286115.1 Lachnospiraceae bacterium | reverse complement strand
GATCCATAAGAGTTTATTAGTGATTGGTTTTTTCATGCTCTGTCCTCCTGAACTATTCATCTTCTTTAAGCAGCATCGCCGCTTCAACAACTTTATATGCGCCGTCATAAATACCGATGGAATCGTTGGTCAATATGTTCTCGCACATCTCCTCCAGCATCCAGTCGTCATCCTTAAAGAGATCCAGCATCTGCAGCGTATGCGGAATATCTCTGCATTCGAGCGTTCCGTCCCCGATCTCGGCGGAATGGATCGCGCCCCACATCTCGTGTTTTCCGACCCTGCGGATAAAGAGCTTCGGGATTGGGTAAAACGCCAGTTCACTCGGCTTAGTCACGAGCACGTCTGAAGAACGCATCAGGAGGTTTGTCGCATAGACGGCTTCAAAGATGTTTTCATGCCAGAACCCGTGAATTCCGATCACATCCTTGTCATACACGTCTTCACAGAACTTCTTCGTCTTTTCCCAGTTGTTGAAGTGTTCTCTTGAACATCTGCGCATCGCCGGGATTTCATTGAGAAGCTCTTCCCAAACATTGCGGTAGTCTCCGACGTTTACGAACAGCGCCACCTTCTTCTCGTAGATATCCGGAAGGAGGTGCCTGATGATCGCGGCAAAGATCTCCTTCTGCGCGCCCGCGCCGCCGATCGTCAGGAGGAAACGCATGGGGCTCCCTTCGACCTTTCTGCGGACTCTGTGCTCACAGTCATCTTCGATATTCGACGTCAGCTCATGGTCAATATAATGCCCGGTGTAAAGGATATCTTCCGTCGGCATCGGTTTTAAAACCTCGCCTTTGCGGAAGCCGTTTAAGATGCGATAGCCCATGTAAGCGTTTTTGCACTGGATCGTATGCAGCGCGCCCTCGGAAAGGTGAAGCGCCATCGGCCAGTTGTCCGGGATCGCGTTCACAACATACTTCATGCCCGCATGGATCGCAGCCTGTGAAGGCCACACGTGCGTCGCGACAACCGGTATCTCTTTCGGCACATGCTTATACACCGGCGCCATCAGTTCCGCGTTTTTCTGATCCGCGGCATTATAGGCCAGAGCCCTGAAGCCCTCATAGTTCACAGGCTCCCAGACCATTTTGTTAAATACGGGATTTTTGCTGAGGCGAGACCCCAGCGAATAGAGTTCATTCTGCGCAGAGATCACCTTTGTGCAGACGGTTTCCGGATAGCTGTTGAGGTCCATCCAGTACGGCGTATAACCGAGATAATTTGCCGCGCTCGCGATCGCCATCGAGATCCGGTAATGCCCGAAACCCATACGGATGTTCCCGACAATGATCCCATTTTCTTCATCAAATTGCCGTGCGCCGGGCTCGCGCATCAGTTCGACGTTTTTCACCCCAAGCGCCGGTCCGATCACCGGGTTCGGCTCGATCGACGGATAAAAATCCTCGTCTTCGTCGTCCCCGAATTTCCTGCGGAACTTCTCCTTTGATGCATACGCTTTTTTGATCTCCGCCTCCGTCATCGGATTCCCGAAGATCACCTCCGAACGATCTTTCATAGCCATACCCCCGTTTCTCCGGTTTATGAAAACCAGCGTTTTATGTTGTTAAGTTTCCTTGCTTCCTTCAAAATATCGTCCTCCCGCTCCTTCATATACGACGCGAGCTGACTTAATTCCTCTTCCGTAAAGCCTTCCGACCGCTCGAAAACGCCCGCCGGAAGATAGCCTTCCGCGTAGTCCTTTCCCCGTTCAAACCGTACGCAGATGGAATTCTTGTCGTTGTGCTTATGCACTCCGGAAAAGGTCATGGAAATCTCATCATTCCTCATCATCTGTCTCTAAACTCCTCTTCCACTTTGCCGGCACACGCTTCGCGTATTCGTCCGGGCTCAGTTTCACGGCATGTAAAATAACTACACTCCTCGGCTCCATTTCAAAGTGGATCCCGTCAATGAGTTCCCTTCTTTCAAAATCATCCCACAATGGGTCAAAGGCGGCCGCCGTATCGGCGAGGATCTCCCAGATATAGCCCCCCTCCGGCGGATCCGGCGCGGTCACCTTCAGTTCTTCCCAATAGGTATTGATCGCCACATAGATCACGTCGTCAGACTTCTGATCCTGCGCCCTTCCTGCGTACATAATGCCGATCAGATGCGTATTGTAATTGAAATACTCATTCCACGGATAATCATTATGGATGCTGACATCCGGATAGCCGCACTTTGCCTTTTTCTGCCGTTTCTTGATCACGGGATGGTCTTTTCGGATCTTGATCATGAGCTTCGTAAATTCAAAATGCTCGTGATACTTTTCGAGCCTCCCCCAGTTCAGCCAGGAGATCTCATTATCCTGACAATAAGCGTTGTTATTGCCGTTTTGCGTGTTGCAGAATTCATCGCCCTGATAGAACATGACAGGACCGCGGCTCATCATCAGCACCGCCATCGCGTTCTTGCACATCCGAAGGCGCAGGGCGTTGATCTTCGGGTCGTCCGTTTCCCCTTCCACGCCGCAGTTCCAGCTCCGGTTATCGTTCGCGCCGTCGGTATTGCCCCAGCCGTTCGCCTCATTATGCTTCTCGTTATAGGCATACATGTCATAGAGCGTAAACCCGTCGTGGCAGTTGATGAAATTGACCGACGCGGTCTCCCCGCGCGCTTCCGGTTCATAAAGGTCAGTCGACCCCGTAACCCTCTTGATCGCGGCGCCGGCACAGCCCTCATCGCCCTTCAAAAAGCTTCTTACATCATCCCGGTATTTTCCGTTCCATTCCGCCCAGCGTTTATACGACGGAAAGCTTCCGACCTGGTACAGCCCCGCCGCATCCCAGGCCTCTGCGATCAGCTTCGTGTCCGCAAGGATCGGGTCTCTTGCCAGCGTTTCCAAAAGCGGCGGATTCTCCATCGGCGTACCGTCTGTATTCCGCCCGAGGATCGACGCAAGGTCAAAGCGGAACCCGTTGACGCGGTATTCCGTCACCCAATACCGTAAGCAGTCCAAGATCATCTGCCGCACGATCGGGTGATTACAGTTCACGGCGTTGCCGCAGCCGCTGAAATTATAGTACTTTCCTTCCGGCGTCAGCATGTAATAGATCTTGTTATCAATGCCCTTGAAGGAAAAGATCCGTCCGTGTTCATCGCCTTCTGCCGTATGGTTAAAAACGACATCCAGATACACTTCGATCCCGTTCACATTCAGTTCCCGGATCAGTTTCTTTAATTCCGTGCCTTCCCGGTGGTGCGTATCGTTTGCCGAATACGAGGTGTTGGGCGCAAAGAAACAGACCGTGTTATAGCCCCAGTAATTATAGAGCCGGTTCCCATCCGACTCCCGGTCGTCCTCCATCTCATCGAACTCAAAGATCGGCATGAACTCCACCGCCGTGACGCCAAGCTCCTTCAGATACGGGATCTTCTCCCGGATCCCGGCAAAGGTTCCGGGGTTTTTCACACGGGAAGAAGGCGACTTGGTATAGCCGCGCACATGCATCTCGTAAATGATCGCGTCCTCAAAAGCCTGCGCTTTGTGTTTATAATTCCCCCAGTCGTAATCCTTTCCGACCACACGGGCCTTGTAAAACTCACCCTTGGTGTGGCGCATGCCCCAGTAACGCTGCCCGGTCACCGCCCGGGCGTAAGGGTCCAGGATATAGTTTTTGGGGTCAAAAAGATTACCTTTCTCCGGCTCATACGGGCCGTCAAAGGAATAACAATATTCAAACGTGTTGTATTCAAGATGGTAGACCACCATTGCGAACACATCGCCGATCCTGCAGAATTCCGGGAACGGGATCCTCGCGTAAGGCTCATTCTTCCCGTTTTGGAACAGGATCAGCGTACAGGAGGTGGCTCCATGAGAATGGATCGTAAAGTTCACGCCATCCGTGGTCGGGAATGCACCGTATATTCTGAAGTTGCCTGCTCTGACACGGTATCCCGCGATCACCTCTCCGAGGGAGGAATCATGACTGAACGGATTATCCATGGCCTATCCTATCCTTTCCATTATGCTCCTGGTCTCGGCAAAGATCTTTTCTTCATCCATGGTCAGCACCAAGCCCTTTTCCATGGTCACTTCTCCGTCAATGATCACCGTCTCGGCCTCGGTCCCGTTCGCGGAATAGGAAAATGCGGCGATCGGGTCATTTCCGGGCCACACAGAAGACCGTTTCAGATCCCAAAGCACGAGATCCGCTTTCTTCCCTTCTTCGATCGAACCGATGGCATCCTGTAAGCCCAGCGCCTTTGCTGCGTTTTCGGTCACAAACCGGAAGGTTTCAACCGAGCTGACCGGCAGCGGCGAGGCGTGCGTTCCTTTATGGATCAACGCCACAATACTCATCTCATGGACAAGATTAAGGCTGTTATTGCTGGCTGCCCCGTCCGTTCCGAGGCAGACATTGATGCCTTTTTCCAACATCTCGGGGATCGGCGCGAACCCGTTTCCGAGCTTCATGTTGCTCGCAGGGCAGGTCACAACCGACACATTTTTCTCCTTCATCAGATCCATATCCTGATCTGTTACCTGCACGCAGTGCGCCGCGATGAACGGGCGCTCAAAAAGACCGGCTCTATTTGCGAGCTCGATCGGCGTGCAGCCATAATCCTTCTGACAGTTCTCGATCTCCGTTTTACTTTCCGAAAGATGCATATGGATCCCGAGCCCCTTCTTCGCCGCCTCTTCCCCGACGATCTTAAGGAACGCTTCGTCACAGGTATAGGGCGCATGCGGCCCGAGCATGAAGGTCAGCCGGTCCACATCTTTAAAGGCTTCCATTTCTTCATACGCCTGATCAAGACGCGTCCTTCCGGCCTCGTCATTTCCGCTGCCGACAAGGCCGCGGCTGATCACGGCGCGCATTCCGGATTCCTTCACGGCGCGCGTCGTCTGGTGGATATTCATCTGCATATCGTTAAAACAGGTCGTGCCGCTTTTCAT
>JAEESA010000016.1 GCA_016286115.1 Lachnospiraceae bacterium | reverse complement strand
CTAATGTCCTGGAAAATGCCGTTATAAAACGTTTTATTTCTCTGGTTCTGGAAGAAGCGCAGAATGAAGGAATTCATGCCGAGGTGGACTATGAAACCAGAAGATAGCCTGCCATAAAGTGAGCGCCTCTGTTCGAAGTATCGGACCGGCCATTTCATTGCCGGGAACTGAAGAAACTGACCGGCAATATATCGCTCCGTTGAAGACCGAAGACTTACGTGTTATAATTTTGTTGTTTTGAACAATTTGCGAGGGTAAATCGAGGAAACTATGAAAAAACTGGTTATCGGGCTTCAAAATGATTGGCTTGCATATCTTTTTGGGGCCATGGGGATCCTTCTGATCATTTTTCCCGAGACGTTTACGGGCGCAACGCCCTATATGCTCGGGATCGGCCTGCTCGTCAAGGCCGTCATCGGGATCATTTCTGTTGTTAAATACAAAAAAGAAACAAAGGCAAAAGCCGGAAATATCGTTATCGACGTCGTCCTTGGCTGTGCGATCCTTTTTCACAACGCAAACGCGATCGGCGCGATCGGCGCGTTCTGGGCGATGGCTTCCTTGCATGAGGTGGCGGAAGAGATCACGGAAGCATTTGAAAACAGGAAGTTTTCCCTGTTTCGGATGATCGCTTCGGCGATCACCGTTGCATTTGCGGTAATGCTTCTGTTCGCGCCGTTTGAACACTTTGCATTCCATGTGCGTATCCTCGGATTGGAGATCCTTTCGTCGGTCTTTGTCAGGAAACGCAAGATCCGGCAAGTGTATTGATATAGTGATGATAAAAAATGAAAAATATAAGGAGGTTCACTATGGAAATCAAAAAAGTAAGCATCGGAGAGGCTAAGAAAAGGATCAAGAATGACCCGGAGCTCAGTAAGCTGCTGGTTAAGAGCGGATGGAGAGAGATCGCGCTTGACCTGAACGGAGACGGAAAGGCAGATGTTGCTTTTTCTAGTGACAGCATGGGCAGAAAGATCGATACTATTGCGTTCGATCTCAGCGGGAACGGCGGTTATAATCTGTATCTGCATGACATGGATGGCAACGGCATTCCGGACACAGTCTGCCTCATTGATGACAATTATGAGGAGAAGGTGATTGCCTTCGGCGGAGAGGTGGAACTCGGGTTCATCAATCTCGGCGTAAAAGTGGCAAATCTTCTGGTGGCAGAGGAGCATCTGAATAAGGACCTCGGGATCTCCATTGCGGATCTGGCTGCTTACTTTAATCTGCATGCACAGGCTATACTGCTTGAGCTGGAAAAGCGCGAGAACGCGACAGGGATCGAAAAGGTATACTACTTCCTTAACGATGCGCAGACCTATTATCTGGCGACCATAGACGGCGACAAGCCCAGAGTCAGGCCGTTTGGAACCATTCTTCTTGATAACGGAAAACTGTATATCCAGACGGGGAAGGTAAAGGACGTTTCGAAACAGATCGCGGCAAATCCGAATTTTGAGATCTGTGCATTTATGGAAGGCACCTGGCTTCGTGTTTCCGGAAAACTGGTCGAGGAGGATAACCGCGAGCTTAAGGTGAAAATGCTCGAAAAGATGCCCTCTCTTAAGGCAATGTACAGCGCGGATGACGACAATACGCAGATCCTTGCCATAACAGAAGCAACAGCCACCTTCGCTTCCTTCACCGGAGAACCGGAGGTAATTACGCTCTGAGATGAACATAAAGAGAGAGTAAGAGCAGGAAATAACATGGAACGGAGAATGCAGCCATGCTACTGAAGAAAAAGCCCAAACAGGAACCGAAATCCGAAAAAAAGCATACCAAACTCGATGCGTTAAAGGAGTTCGGCCAGGGTTTCCTGAAGCAGATCGCTTCCAAGGATATCGTTACGTATGCTGCCAGCGCTGCATTCTTCGTTTTTTTGTCCCTTCTGCCGCTTACGGTCTTTTTGCTGTTCTTTCTTCCCAAAACAGGCCTTTCAACGGAAGAGCTGATCCCCTTTGTAACGGATATCACACCGGATTATATCGATGACTTTGTGGCGCAGATCATCAGAGAAGCCTATGGAAGAGCAGGGGGAGTCGTGCCGCTGACTCTTATCGTTATGATCTTCTCCGCGACACAGGGAATGACGGCCCTGATGCGGGGCTTAAGACACGTTTACGGGATCGAAAAAAAGCAGAATGTTGTGATCCAGAACCTTCTCAGCTTTTTATCCACTCTGGTGATCGCGGTATTTCTTTTTGCCTCGGCAATGGGCCTGTTTCTGACAAATTCAGCGGTGCTTGCGTCCGCAGCGCGATCGATCTCGATCCCGATCCTGTCGGAAACCGTACTGCGGCTTCGCTTTGTGATCATGATGGTGCTCTTTATCATACTGCTGACTGCGCTTTATACGTTGATATCCGGAGCAGAGAGAAAGATCCGGCTGCACATTCCGGGAGCTATTCTGGCCTCTGTGCTGTGTGCTGTCTTTACAGCGTTCTTCTCGCTTTTTGTCGGGTTTGGAAATTATACTACGATCTACGGAAACCTTGCGACGCTTGTCGTATTGCTGATATGGGGGTATTCCTGCATCCTTCTGATCCTGGTCGGGGGGAGTTTCAATAAGTATCTGATGGATCTGAAAGAGAAAAAGGATCCGGGGAAAGGAGAGACAGATGGTAATATGGGTCAGCAAGAAGGAAATGGATAATTTTCTGCCGCTTGTCCCGGGAGAGATGAAGCGTGATGTGGAGAGCGGCAGATTTTTTTGCCTTGGAGCGGTCAGCGAGGAGGATAATGCCGCTGTGGGCGTGCTTATTTTTTCGCAGGGAGGCAGGATCCAGGTGAATGGAGAACCCACGGTCATGATCGAGGTGCACTGGATCTATGTGCTGGAAAAGTATCGGCAGCAAGGCTTTGCCAATAAAATGATGGAAGAATTGGCAGAAGCTTTGTGGGATAATCCGGCATCAGGGATCGTTGTGGATGTACCCTTCGGACCCGAATATGATCTGGCGGAGGCCTTTTTCTCGTCCTGGGGCTTTGTATTCCAGGTGGCGGATAACGGGCAGATGATCATTACAAAGGATACCTGCCGTCATGAAATGGATAATCTGGATGAGGAAAAAGCAGCCAAGCTTAAGGGAGGACAGAAAAAAACGAATGGACTGATCTCTGTGATCGATCTGCCGGACATTGTGTTTACCGAAGCGATCCGGGAAATGAGGCATATTGAAAAATCGGGGATCTTTGATGAGCTTCCGGAGAACAAAACATACTATTATCCGGAAATGAGCATTGCTGCGGTTGACAATGGGCATGTGACTTCCATGGCCCTGTTTGAACATACCATGACGAATGAGCTCACTCTGGTCATGCTGAAGAGCATTCTTGCTTCACCGGGGAAAGAACTCTTTCTTGTTTTGAGAACTGTGTTCAGCAAGTATTATCAATCCTGTCCGGAGGAGATGACGGTCCGGCTGCCGCTTAAAAAAGTAGAAAGCCGGAAGCTTGCGAGCCGACTGTTCCCTGACGTGGATACGGTGATCGTACGCAGGGGATATTTTTCGTAATACGTTGAACGTATTTTGAGGAGGCAAAAAGATGAGTGATGAACGATTGACACGGGAGCAAGTCACCGAACAGCAAAAAAAGCGGGTTGAAAATGACCAGTATACGGTAGAGCGCGCCGATTATGCAAAATACCAGGAGCAGGTTGGGGATGTCACGGAAAACTATCTGCAGAACAATGTTCGTGAGGCGATCATCAAAAACCTCGGGCGCAAAAGATATGCTGCTATTGACGAGTTGAAAGTGAAAAAACCGGGAGAAGAGGAAACGAGAGACGTCCATTTAAACCATGCCGTCGGGTCGAAACTGGCCTTGGAAGGTGAGGATGTTGTCGAGTTCAATATTTCGGGTACAAGGCTTCAGAATTACTGGATGCCGCATAAGGAACAGGAAGGTTCCAAAGACACGGATAAATCGGAGGCGGTGAAAAAGGAGTCCGGCAAGGCTGTGGCCAAAAAGGAGGCGGGGAAGAAGTTAAACCATCTTCAGAAAAAGTTCTCCGTCAACGATAAGGGCGCGCTGAAGACCAGATATACGATCAGCGGACCCGATCCGTCCAATTCAGAAAAAAACTCGGAGGACAATATAGAACAATATATTCTGGAAATGGGCCAGTCTGTGCTCCGGTCGAAGTTTGCGCATTGGAACGGGCTTTCCGATTCGCAGCTTAAAAAAGAGAAACCCATCAATATCATGATCCAGGGCCATGGCAATGGCGCGGTGGCCGCTGCTCTTGGCGCAATGCAGATCAAACGCTGGGTTTCTGATAAGCATGGGCGTTATCTCAATCTGGTGCACTTTAATCTGATCCAGTATGATCCGGCATCGAGATCGAAAGAGCATTTGAAAAACGGTTCGGAGATTGATCTCGGAGAGGAAGCGAATACGACGGTGTTCTATTCCTGGGATAATCGGTCATCTGACGATTTTACGCCGCAGTGCGTGAAGAATCCGAGCCGGTTGATCCTGTCCCTGGCGGATCACAGCCAGAAGGATGCCAACAAGAAGGAAGCCAGCCAGGAAGAAAAAGATCCTTCGCGGATCACCTATCTGGCCGAAAAGGACGGAAAGATGCAGGCGTTCCGCTCTTCCGGCCTCGGAGAACTGGATAAAGGCGTGTATATTCAGGACGATCAGCATAATCTGATCCGTATCAACAGCCTGAACGAATATGACGCGCTGGCAAGGCAGCTTTTGAACAGCGAGCAGCGGGAGTGGTCGGATCACGCCATCCGGGAGGCCGTAGCGGAATGGTTTAAGGCCAACGGGGATGACGTCGTAGAAGGAAGGAAGAAGAAAAAGCTGCAGAAGGTGCAGCATGTAGGAGAGCAGAAGGAAGAGCAGAAAGAGGAACAAAAAGAGGAACAGAAGGAAGAAAAGAAAGAAGAGAAGAGCGCCGCGGAATGGGATCAGCAGGTGACGGATCTGTTTCGCGAATTATGCAGCCAGATCCATGACGATACATACGGGAAAAAGGATGAGATCTGGAGCCGGCTTGAGAAGAAGGACAACGGTGATTCCGTTTACTATAAAGCGCTCCGCCAGGCGGTTGTCCGGGTGAAAAACCTTACGGAGCTTTTGGGACCGAATGTATACGAGAGTGAAAGACCCTCCTCTGCGGAGCTGATGGATGCGATGATGGAGCTTTCCGAGACGGCGAATATCTTTTTTGATACACACCGCGGACATCAGTATACGGAAATTGGAAAGGATCGCCGGAAGGCCTGTGATCTGATCCGAAAACTGACATGGGATTTCTATGACCGTCTCGACATTCAGACCGGTGGAGAAGGGTTCGGAAACATTGCGAAATTTACCCGTAAAGCCCGGTCCATCGAAGAGAAGGACGCCTTGCATGCCCAGGAGCAGATGCAGGAGCTCGCTTCCCATTACAAAAAGTGGAAGAAACATTTTGCCCATAAGGAGGGGATGGAGCGTACAAAGATCAGGGATAAGGAACGGCTGTTTGAAGCTTATGCCTCTGCGATCGATATTTACCGGAATGCATTCCGTATCAATTCCTGGCCGAAGGAAATTGATGAGGTCATCCGTGAAGCGGATTATTACCGGATGCAGAACAAATTGATCAAAGGCTTTGAAAGCAAACACGGGGAGATGGCCGATCCGATCGAAACGCTTGCCCAAAAGCATGTGGCGGTTATAGGCAGCAGGGAAAAGCCGGAAGAGGAGCTTTCGGAAAAAGAGATGGACAAAGGCCTGACCGCTTCGCAGCTGAAGGCTGTGGAAGAGGTGGATCAGTGGTTCCTTCGAAACTACAGCAACGCGGGGTGGGTCGGACGGTTGGTCGGAGTCCGCAATCACCACGGATTTTTCGTTTCAGCGCTTTTTAGAAAAACGAAGCGTGAGCGGCTCTTCATCTACTATCTGATCGAGAGCGATGCGCGAAAGGATCCGCGGACGATCGATGCCTGCAAGTCCCAGTCGTATACCCCGAATGTGGACAAGGTAAAGAAGAAGATGATGGCGACCAGGCTCAAGCTGATCTCTCATGCCACCGGAGCCTATGTTTATATGCGTAAACTGGACGAGGCGCTGCAGATCAATGCTGACTTCAAAAATGTGCTGAGGGAATGCGTCAAAGCGGAATCGGAAGGGGAAAAGCAGGAGGAGCTGACGGAGGAAAAGCGGAACGAACTGATGCAAAAGCCGGAAGAATACCGGAAAGTAATGCTGACGAAGGCTTTGCAGAGCGCCAGGGAATATAAGGTTCAGGAAGAAAAGATCAAAGGCCTTCAGGGAAAGGTTCCGAAGGAAGAAAAGGATGCTCTGGAGAAGAAAAAGAGCGTCTTTGAAAAGGATATCGAGGAACTCCTCAAGGCGGATGATGCCGTAGGAGAAGCATACAATCTGGGGAATACGAATGTTGAGGACCTGAATACGCATAAGGGCGCTGCTGCCGGCCTTACCGGTTTCGTTTTGGAGACGGGTGTTCCCTTTGCATGGAAGATCAAAGAGAACAGTCCCTTGTTTGGAAAGCTTAAAGTCGGATCCGGAGCGATCAGCGGTGTGGACACCATGATCACCACATTGTACGGGCTTTATAACCTGACGCAGAACGGTGGGAAGATGAGCGCGACCGATCTGGCTACCGAGATCACTACCTTACTCAAGTCGACGATGAGCATGGCGGAAAAGGTATCCGGCTCCGTAGACGTTGTGTCCCAGATGGGAACCCTCAGTGATTCGATGCAGTACTCCGCTTCCAAAACCACAAAGGTGTTTAAGGCCTTCTCGGGGGCTTTGGATACCCTGATCAACGGGTATAAAGCTGTTGTGGGACATTCTCAGGGGAAAAAGGCAGATAGTGCTGCGGAATATATGAAGGACAGGCATTTCGAACAATATATGAAGCAGCTTAAATCGACGAAGGAGGACGGGTCAGAGAAGACGGAAGAGGATCTCAAAAAAGAGGAAAAAGAATACAAGAAGATTATGCATGAGAAGAATATGGTATCGCTTTCCAGACAGCTGGCGAAACGGAAAAAGAAGTATGCGATCGCAAATACGGTTGCGTCTTCCGTGAAGACGGTCGGCACTTTTGTGCCGGGCCTGGGAACGATCCTGGCCGGCGCGGGCTCCGCTGCGGGCTTTGTGACCAGCTTTTTCGAATCCATGGATCTGACCGCGATCCAGCAAAAGATGTTTGATAACTATTTCCGCTTCGGAGAGTTTATGAAGGATGTGGAAGACGCCATGGACGAAAAAAACCGCAAGATCAGAGACATGGATGCATACAAAGATCAGATGCGAAGGCTCCTGGCCGCGCAGGCAGGCTATGCCGATCTGGAGTCTGCCTGCGGCCATATCGCGAAACAGTATGCAACTGAGATCTACCTCGGGCTTTTCGGAAATGAGGAGGAGCGGGTGCAGGGAAATATGAGATCATCGTATCTTGATCTTATCCATAGCTTTTCACTGCCTTACGACGAAAAGAAAAAACTTCCGACAGTGGAGCAGCTGGCAAAGAAGATGAGGGGAAAGTAAGAGAACGCCGTGAACAGAAAGAGATAAGGAGGAGATAAAGAATATGGATCTGGAAAAGAAATATCAGGAACGGCATGAGCTGCTGGCGCAAATGCAGGATGAACTGGAGGAAGGCCTGATCGCGTGCGAGCTTACGGAGCCGGAAGAAATAGAAAGCGAAGAGCAGGGGGAAGTGACGATCCCCGAGATGCTGCATGTGGTTGTGGATGGGCTTGGCGAGGATGGAATGATCGGAGAGCTTTTCTTCCAGCCTCTTGGCGATGAAACGGATAAGGTGCAGTATTTTACCGTGCTTCTGACGCTCGCTGATGAATTGAAGGAAGAGAAGCTGCCGGCTCTTTTTGAGGCGATGAGTTATGCGAATGTCCGCGTGCTCTGCGGCGCGTTTTATGTTGATGAGGACAAGGAGTTTCTGTTCTATAAAATGACGATCCCGCTGCCTGTTGAGCTTTCCCGGGACGATCTGTATAAACAGATGAACATTGCTGTCGGCAATTCGATCGCTGCCGCATCGGAGTACAGGGAGCAGCTCGTGGAGCTTGCGTGCGATTGATTGAGAAAAAATTGCGCTTTTCGTATTATGTATTAGAATTTTACTATTCGGATTTCGGATACTTAAGCTTCTGAACCTGTGATATATTTTATGAAGCAATGTGTTCCAATGAAACTAAAATATTAAATGCTATAAGAAAGGGGAAAAATCATGGCACAGAATATTGTAGTTGCACTTTTTGAGGTGGAGAGCGAAGCGTATCAGGCGATGACGCAGCTGAAGCAGAACCCGGGAGACGAGAATTCGTATGTGCTCGGGGCAGCTCTGGTGAAAAAGGAGAACGGGGCGCTGCGTACACTTGATGCATTTGACACGGGCGCGAACACAGCGGATGACACGGCGCTCGGCGGTTTGGTCGGGGCTCTCTTCGGGATCGTCGGAGGGCCGATCGGTGTTCTGCTTGGCGGAAGCTATGGTGCGCTCATCGGATCTGCTGTCGATGCGGATGATATGGTGGATAATGCCTCCCTGCTGGAGCAGATCGCTGGAAAGCTCCATAATAATGATGTGGCGATCGTAGCCCTTACGAACGAGGAAAATGAATCGGTTCTGGATCAGAAGCTTTCCGGCTTCAAGGTTGTGATCGCACGTTTTGACGCGGCGCATGTGGCTGCAGAGGTGGATGAAGCCAGACAGATGGAGGCCGAAATGGCGCGCCAGGCCAAGCAGGAGCTCCGCGACGAAAAGAAGGCTGCCCGCAAGGAGAAAAGAGCAGAGAAGAAAGCAAAAATGTCTGCCGAATGGGAAGGCTTCAAAGCCAAGTTCAAGAAAAAGGATTAAGAAGAAGCATAGTAATAAACAAGAGGCTGTCGCACGAAGGGGCGATAGCCTCTCGTGGTATATTCCCGTTCATTGGATCATATAAAAAGGGAGGTGGACTATGCTATTCGAATCTTTGGACAAAATCAGGCGGGGCACTTTGCTCAGCGCGATCCTTCTGATCGCCCTCGGCCTCGTCATCCTGATCTGCCCCGTTGCCTACATCGATTCCCTGATGCTGGCGTTCGGATACGGGCTGATCATCGTTTGTGTCGTTATGCTCCTTGAATTCTTCACAAACAAAAACATGCTGGTCGAGTATATGAACCTCATCATCGCGCTGGCGCTCGGTATCGTGGGCTTATGCGTGCTGCTATTCAGGGATGATGTGGTGACTACACTTGCCTGGCTCTCAAGCTTTCTGCTGCTCTTACACGGCGTGCTCACGTTCCGGTATTCGGTTACCTATGCAAGGCGCTCCGGGAAATCATCCTGGTGGGTGTTTGCCCTGCTGGGGGCCCTTTTGATCGTTTGCGCCGTGGTCCTGTTCTTCAATCCATGGTGGAAGACGCCGGACATGCTGGCGAAGGTCATCGGGATCGCCGTATTCTTCTCGGCAGCCGTCAGTATCATCCGCCTGGTCTGGGCATGGCCGAGGAACGTAACGGAAGATAAAGAGGGAGGTGAAGACCGTGGCTAAAGATAAACCGGAAAACAAGAAAGAGAAAAAACGGAGTGCGGAGATCTTAGGGATTTTTGCTGCGCATAATTTCTATGCCAACGGCTTTACCCCGGAGGAAATGAGGACGACGCTCGAAGACCTTGGCCCCACCTATGTAAAGATCGGGCAGATCATGTCGAGCCGTACGGATGTGCTCCCGGAGAACTACTGTAAGGAGCTGGAGAAGCTGCGGCAGAATGTGCGGCCGTTGGATCCCGAGATCGCGCGGCAGGTCATCGAAGAGGAGACCGGGAAGAAGATCGACGAGATCTTCAGCGAATTCAGGGATGAGCCTTTGGGCTCCGCTTCCATCGGGCAGGCGCATTACGCTGTGTTAAAGGACGGCACAAAAGTCGTCGTAAAGGTGCAGCGCCCGAAGATCGCGAAGATGATGCGGAAGGACTTTGAGCTCCTTAAGGAACTCGCCGGGCGCAAAAAGAAAAACCCGGAAGAAGGCAGCGACCTCGTGGATATGGTGGAGGTCATCGAAGAGCTTGAGAAGGTGACCAATGAAGAACTGGATTTTAGGATCGAGGCCGCCAACACCCGCTTCTTCAAAGAAAACTGCATCCCGGACGAGACAAAGATCAGCTGCCCCACCGTGATCGAAGAACTCACCACCGAGCGGATCTTTACCATGACCTGTGTGGACGGCTATACCATCGCCCATAAGGACCGGATGATCGAAGAAGGGATCGATCTTTTAGCGCTCGGGCATGCGATCTGCGAAAACTTTTTGTACCAGGTCTTTGACGTCGGCACCTTCCACGGGGACCCGCACCAGGGGAACCTGATGATCAGCAAAGGCACGCCGTATTGGATCGACCTTGGGATGGTAGGGCATATCACGGAACAGGATATCAACAGCCTCACAAAGATCGTGTTGGCAATCCTGGTAGGCGACAACGAAGGCATGGTGGACGGGCTCCTCGGCATGGGTATGGCCTCCGCAAAGACAGACCGGGATAAGGCGCTTGAGGATGTCAACCGGTTCACCGACAAGCTGGCAGCCCAGAGCACCGGCTCTGACGTGACCAGTATCGCTGATATGGACGTTTCGGAACTCTTTGATGAGATCACGGATATCGCGGAAAGGAACTATGTGAAGCTTCCCGGCGATTACACGATGCTCGTCCGGGCGCTGATCACGATCGAAGGCGTGATCGAGGAGCTGTGCCCCGAGCTGGACCTTTTAGAGCTCTTTACCAACAAGATGAAGGAGCGGACAACAGAGGATTTCAACCTGGAAAAGAAGCTGGCGGATGCCGGGAAGACGATCCTGAACGCCGGAAAGAAAGTGGCAAAGATCCCCGGCCTCATCACGGATACGCTTTCCACCTTCACAAAGGGAAAATCAAAGCTGACGCTGGACCTGACCGGGATCGAAGAACCCTTGGAAAAGACAGGGAACTTCCTCCGCTATGTGGTCGTCGCGGCGCTGGCCTGCGTATTGTTCCTGGGCTCGTGTATACTGGCCCTTGTCGACATCCAGCCGAAAACGCCAAACGGCATCCCGCTCGTTTCGGTAGTCGGCATCGTCTTTGCCATTTCGCTTGCGATCTTCGCGGTGCGAAAACTATTTAAGAAGAAATAATCTGAATACATGTAAAGAAGGGCACTTCCCGCTGAGGGGAGTGCCCTTCCGGTTTATCCGCGTAAGGGTTTAAGGGTGAAGTGAAATATGATATTATGGTTGAGGAAATTGATATCGAAAAGAAGTTTCGGGAGTTGACAGTATGAATGAACTTAGAAAAGAGAGACTGATCATAGCTCTCATTATCATAGCGCAGATCGGATTTTTCGTCGAAACTCTGCTTTCCGGCTGGGAGCTTTGGGTCTTGCCCCTGATCATATTGGGGATCGTTGCCTTGCTTTGGATACACTTTTCTCAGAAATTTAAAAGCAGCTACCGGGTTGCTGTTTATTTCATTTTGAGCGCATTATCGGTCTTTTTTGTCGGATCTCATGGAACCAGTTTTTTGGATCCGGCTATTCTGACAGCGCTTCTTATGCTTTCTTTTGCTCTTTTCAACAATATACTTTATCTGCATATTTCACTTATTGAATATGGGCTGATCATGGCGTATCGCATCATTATGATCTATCTTTGGGGAGGCCGTTTGGACGGATACGACGCAGCAAATATCGTATCGCACTTTGCGGCGCTTCTTTGCATATACGCGCTGTGCCGCTTCTCGGTGGCGGACAGAAAACAGAAGCAGGAAGATGTGGATTTTTACAAGGAAGCCATTGATAAAGAGCATGCTGATGTGGGGGACTTTATGTCCAATGTGTCCCACGAACTTAGGACCCCGATCAATGTGATCAATGGAATGACTGCGCTTATTTTAAAAAATCAGGACAGTGAGGAACTGAAATCGATCCGGGAAGCCTGTATCCGGCTGACCCACCAGATCGATGACATCCAGGATTATACAGAGGTCCGGCGGAAGGAACTGATCCTTACCGAAAGCGATTACATGTGCGATTCCCTCGTCAACGACGCGGTGGCTTACTACAAATCTATGGAGAAAAAAAGATCTCTGATGCTGATCGTGGACTTAGCGCCTGAGACCCCGGCCGTATTGAGGGGCGATGTCGAAAAAATGCATAAGGTATTAAGGCTTCTTTTGGATAACGCCTTAAAATTTACCAAAAAGGGCGGCGTCTATCTTAAGGTGTTCGCCGAGCCGCAGGAATATGGAGTGAACCTTGTCATAGAGGTGACGGATACGGGCATCGGCATGACACGTGGGCAGATCGCCAGGCTTTCCACAGGCCTGTATCAGGCCAATAAAGAAAGGACCCGGAGTACCGGCGGAATCGGGCTGGGCTTTTCCATTATTTACGGTTTTGTCCGTAAAATGGGAGGCTTTGTCAGGATCGACAGTAAAAAGGGGCAGGGTACCACCGTGCACCTTTCCATACCACAGCAGGTGGTGGACAGCAGTCCCTGTATGTCCATAGCTTCCGATAAGGTGGGTGACATCCTGTACTATGTCAGAAGTGAAAGGATAGAGGTGCCACAACTTCGGGAGTATAACCGCAGCTTGACGGCAACGATCGCAGCCGGACTGGGGCTTAAAATGTATGCCACCGGAGATATCAAAGAGTTTTCACGCCTTTATAATGAACTGAATGTCTCCCACGTGTTCACCGGTGAAGCGGCATATTATGACGAAAGGGAAGTTTTTGATAAACTGGCAAAGGAAAACTGCCATGTGGTCGTCAGCACGAATAAAGACTACGCGGAAACTAATGAGAACGGGATTCTTTTTGTTCCGATGCCTGTTTACGGCTCTGTCATGGTCCGGATCATCAACGGGGAATATGAGGACAGTGTGCGGGGGTATATAAACACCGGAAAGCTTTCTTTCGACGGGATCAGGGCCATGATCGTCGACGATGAGCCCATGAATCTTGTGGTTGCCACGGGTATTTTCAAGGAATACGGACTGATACTGGATACTGCCGGGAGCGGTCCGGAGGCCATACAAAAATACAGGGACGGCGATTTTGATGTTATTTTCATGGACCACATGATGCCGGAGATGGACGGCGTAGAGGCGATGAAAAATATCAGAAGGGCCGCTTCGGAACGGAACAGAAATCCGGTGATCATCGCGCTTACCGCCAATGTTCTCGGCGGTGCGCGGGAGATGTTTATGCGGGAGGGCTTTGACGGATTTTTGGCCAAGCCCATTGACATAACGGAGTTTGAGAGAGTGATGAAAACGGTTCTGCCCGAAGAAAAGATCAAAAAAGAAGGGAGGGCAGACGCATGAAATTATTCAGACAGATCAAAACTAAAGTCTCCGATTATTTATTTGATTCCTCCATATATATCAAGGACCGGACCTTTGTGCTCTTTTCGGTCTGCATGGTCGGCGCGCTTGTTGCTTTCTCGTTCACCCGCTTTTTATTTGACCATGATATAACGGTTCTGCTTTTTTCGGTGTTTGCTTTCGTGATCTCCTTTGCGGTGATTTATTTTCTCGCCAAAAAAAGGAAGCTCCGCGCTGCCAGGGTCATTTTGGCATGGATCCTTGTAATTGGTTTAAGACCAGCGGCCTTTTTTGCAGGCGGTGGGATCCATAACGGTGGACCATTGATGTTCCTTATGGGTGCGTTTTATCTTGTCCTTGTTTTGGATGGGAAGTTTCGGGTGTTGATGTGCCTTCTGGATCTTGGGATCTATATCACTCTCGGAGCCGTTTCATACTATAACCCCGGTCTTTTGCCAGAGGTTACCGTAGAACAGGACTATGTCTTAACTTATGCACAGTATATCGTAGCGCTTCTTTTGCTTACCATCCTGTTCACCTTCTGGGCGAAGATCATGACAAAGGAAACGGCGAGAGCAGAGGAAAAATCAAAAGAGCTCGATGAGTTAAATAAATCCCAGAACCGTTTCTTTTCCAGCATGAGCCATGAGATCCGTACGCCGATCAACACGGTGCTTGGCTTAAATGAGATCATCTTAAGGCAGCCCGATGCCTCCGAAGAGATCAAAAAGGATGCCAGAAATATTCAGGGCGCCGGCAAGATGCTTTTGGCCCTGATCAATGACATCCTTGATATCAGCAAGATCGAGGCAGGGAAAATGGATGTGGTGCCGGTGGATTATGATATCAAGTCTATGCTGTCCGAGATCGTAAACATGATCTGGCTCAAGGCGCAGGATAAGGGTCTGGAATTTAAGGTGGGCATTGACCCGAACGTGCCGCAAAAGCTTTATGGGGATGAGGTCCGTATCAAACAGATCCTGATCAATCTCCTAAACAATGCAGTTAAATATACCCCCAAGGGCTTTATCAGCCTTTATATGGAATGTGAACCGGCGGCTGATGAAAAAGTTCTTTTAAAGATCAATGTAACGGATTCGGGAATGGGAATAAAAGCCGATGCCCTGCCTCATCTTTTTGACACCTTCCAGCGCCAGGATGAGGAAAAGAATCGCTATATCGAGGGAACCGGCCTGGGGCTTTCCATCGTTAAACAGCTGGTTGAGCTCATGGATGGGGAGATCAAGGTAGACAGCGTTTACACCCAGGGCACAACTTTTTTAGTCGAGGTTCAGCAGGGCGTGTCTTCCAACGAAACGGTCGGTGACATCAACGTCTTCTCCTCCGGCAGTTTATCCGGGGATGAGAAGTTTGAACACAGTTTCCATTCCCCCGATGGCAGGATTTTGATCGTGGACGATAATGAGATGAACCTGACCGTGGAATCAAAGCTTCTTGAAGGCACGGATCTTACCGTCGATCTGTCCGAAAGCGGCCAGGATGCGCTGTCAAAGACCTTGAAGGAGCACTATGATGTGATCTTTATGGATCACCTGATGCCCGGTATGGACGGCATCGAGTGCTTCCGGCAGATCCGCAGGCAAGCGGGCGGGATGAACCGGAATACGCCTGTCATTGTCCTTACCGCAAATGCCGGCGGGGAGAATATCGAGCTGTATAACAACACCGGTTTTGACGGGTATCTGGTAAAGCCTGTTTCGGGGAGGCAGCTTGAGGATATGCTGATCAGCTTCCTTCCGCAGGAGAAGCTTGTCATGGCCGAGAAAAATGAGATCACCGGCCACTCCATGAGTACCGCCAGAGGATATACGAAAAAGCGCCAGGTGGTCATCGCCACGGATACCATGAGTGACATTCCCCAAAGCATGATCCGTGATCTTCAGATCAGCATTATCCCGGTTAAGATACGGACCGATGAGGGGCTGTTTAGTGATACCTATGATATCGATTCCGACGAGCTTCTGCATTATCTGGAGGACAGCACCAGGACCGCTCAGTCGGTTCCGCCCTCCAAAGAGGAGCTGATCCGGTTTTTTGCCGCGGAATTGCAGAGGGCGCATAATCTGATCTTCATCTCGCATGCATCCGTAAGTGAGGAGTATGCCAATGCTGTGGAAGCTTCAAAATCCTTTGGGAATGTTACAGTGATCAATACCCATAACACTTCCACCGCTGTAGGGTTGCTTTCGATGATCGCCGCAAGGCTCGCGCAGCAGAATGCGCGGGTGGAGGATATCGTTTCTGCGGTAAACAGGTCTGTGGAGCTTTTGCATTGCAGTTTCGTTATCAAAAATACGGACTTTTTAGGCAGGCGGGGGTTTATCAGCCCTGCTGTGAATAACCTCTTAAACACGCTTTGGCTTCGTCCGGTGCTGCGGATAAAGGAAGAAAAGTTCGGTGTCCATCAGTTTTTGTTTGGCGCGGACAGGAAGTGCCATACAAAGTTTATCAGGAACTCGCTAAATGCAAAGAATCATCCGGATGAGGAATTTGTATTTGTTACCTATGCCGGTATTGAGGAAAATGATCTGGAGTTTATAGAGAAGCAGATCAATTCTATTGCGAAGTTCAAACATATCGTTTTCCAAAAGGCCTCCGCCGGACTGGTTTCAAACACAGGCCCCGGGACCTTCGGGATCACCTTTTTTGAAAAGGGAGAGCATAAGGTTATGCTTTCCGACCTGATGGCTGAAGACATGCAAATAGACGGGGTGGAGTTAGAAGAAGACCTTTCTGATGATGCATTGTCGGACGAGCCGGGGCCGGAGACAGAAGAAGGTCTCTCTGATCATGCAGCGCAAAAGGAACCCGTCCCGGATGCAGAGAAAGAGGAAGCAGAGCTTGCGTGGTACGAAAAGATCCCGGAGCTTGACGCGAAGGCCGCAGTTAAAAACAGCGGTTCCAAAGAGGCGTTCCTTTCTGTATTAAAGATCTATTATGATTCTTATCCGGCCAGATCCGATGAGCTTAAAGGTTATTTTGATAGCGGGGACTGGGAGAATTACACGGTTAAGATCCACGCCTTAAAGAGCAGTTCCCGGCTGGTTGGCGCCCTGTCTTTGGGAGATGACGCAGAAAAGCTTGAAATGGCCGGAAAAGAGGGTAATATTGAGTATATATGCGCAAACCATGCGTCGGCCATGGAACAGTATAAAAACATTGTGGACGCGCTTTCCGAGGAGTTTGGAACGAAGGAGGATTTAAGCCTTCCCGAGATCGATCCGGCGACTCTTTCGGAGCTGTATGAAGGACTTTCGGAGTTTGCTTATGCAAAGGATCTGGAGCTTGCGCGAATGGTGATCTCATCGGCAGGGGAATACCGGCTTCCCGCGGACGACGCTGACAGATTTAAAAGGCTGCAGGCAAAGGTAGAGCAGATGGATTGGGAAGGGATCACCGAACTATTAAAGGAAGTGTAATTGTTTGCGGCGCATGAGAAGTATCGGAGCCGGTACGAGGCGTATTAAAAGTAAACTGACAAGTTAGGAGGATATTATGGAAAAAAAGATTCTAATTACCGCGGAGGCGGAAGGCATAGTCGTAAGGGGGCTTGAGGCCAAGCTGAAAGGTCTTGGGATGGAGGCTGTCTTTTCACCCCTTAAAGTCAGCTCGCTCAATGAGACACTTACGCAAACAGCGCTGGTCGTTGTGTTCGTGGATGATGACGCGGAAAAGCAGGCGGACTCGCTGATCTTCATAAAGGATTATTGTGTTGAACACGACAGATATATGATCGTTGTCGCAGATCAGGATCACTATAATTCAACAGTGAAAATTACCGGCGCCTCCTGTATACTGAGCAATTATCCACGCCCCATCGATATGGATAAATTCTTAAACCAGGTGGAAAACTATATGGAAAAGGTATCCAGCCTGGCAAAGAGAAAGAGCATCCTTATCGTGGATGATGATGTTTCTTATATGAGCATGATCATGGAATGGCTCAGGGGTAAATATCGTGTTTCTCTGGCGAATTCAGGGATGGAAGCGATCACATGGCTGGCGGGAAATACAGCCGATTTGATCCTTTTGGATTACGAAATGCCCATTACGACAGGCCCGCAGGTCCTGCAGATGATCCAGTCCTCCGTCAAAACGGCAGACATTCCGGTCATGTTCCTTACCGGAAAGAGCGACAAGCAGAGTATCATGGCCGTGCTTTCATTAAAGCCCGCCGGCTATCTTTTAAAGTCCATTGACAAAGACGGGCTCAATAAAACGCTGGATGAGTTTTTCGCCAAGCAAAAAGCTGAAAAGTTACAATAAAAAGTTTCAAGGATCTGTTTTTTCGAAATGGATCTTTGCTGATGCCAGTTTTTTCAGAAGCATTTTTCTCGCGCGTAGATTCGGTAGCGTCTTGATCCAGACGGCAGACGCTTCCCAGATGGAAAAGGAGCCGATGGTGGAAATGATCACGGCGAGCACCTGGTTGATGTGGCCGCTCAACAAAATCCCTGCAGCAACAAAGATGACCCCGATGACCAGCAGCCGGATGGAATCAAACTTAAACCTGTTCGCTTCCTTTCTGTTCCGTTCGATCAACCGGCCAAGGAAGGAGGAATACGCTTCCTGAAAACGCTCCATATCCGGCTCCTGCGCGGAGTGGATCGCTATGTGCACATCTTCTCCTACGTTCCGGTCTTCAATGTAATCAGAAAGATAATCTCTTAAGGAGCTGCTAAGGACCTGCCCGCTTGGGTCAAACTCCGAATACAGTTCCTGCTCCGATCGAATACAGACCGGAAGCAGAAAGTCTTTTTTGCTCATTCTTCTTTACCTTTCACTATTGCGATACAGCGATGGAATACAACACATAGATGCTCGGCAGGGTGATGATGATCGTATTCCGTATCATGCGGAAGCGGTGCTTTTTCCACTCTTTTTCTGTGATCTCTCTTTGCTTCGGGATCTTCATCAGGCTCAGGATAAAGCAGGCGGAGAGACAGATAAAATACGCGTTGATCAGGAAAAGGTACGCTGCTCCGGCCAGCATTCTCCATTGCCCGTTTGCGATGGAATAGCCGCAGGTGCAAAGAGGCGGCATCAAAGCAGTAGCGATCGCAACGCCGGGGATGATGTTGTTTACCTTGTCCGCCCTTGTCTGTCCGATGATCCCGGCAAGCCCTCCGAAAAAGGCGATGATCACATCAAAAAAGGAAGGCGAGGTCCTGTTTAGGAGCTCCGTGGTAGGCTCCTTGACGGGTGAGAGCAGGAAGTAGAGGATCGAAGCGCCGACACTGATCGCGATCTGCATCCCAAAGCCGATCAGGTGCTTCCTGAGCAGCGGATAGTCCGCAGACACGGCGGCATACGCCGATGCGAGGATGCTTCCCATCAAAGGGGAGATCAGCATGGCGCCGATAATGACGGCCGTGGACCCGGTATTCAGCCCCACGGAAGCGACCACCATCGCGCATACCAGTATGCACATATTGGTTCCGGTCACCTTGCCGCCGTCAAGAAGGCGAGTCCTTATTTCCTCATTGGAGGCTTTGTCTTCCTTCAGCGAAAATATCCTTTTGAATGTTTCTTTTACGGTTTCTTTTCTTTCCGGCTTATTGCTCATGAATGCCCTCCTGCACCTCTGTTGTCTGAAACACTTCTTTTTTCGGCTCTGACAGCGATTCCTTCGAAAACAATACAGAAAAGGATAGTTGTTCCGATATGTATGTTATCACAGAATAAAAGCTCGAACAAGCTATGGAAACAGAGCTCTCTGTACAAAACCTGATTTCTGCTGTAAAATAGGCTATATCTGGGCCGGGGATAACCGGCATGGCTTTATCGGTAAGTAATAATGTTTCTATAGCCGGAACTGAAAATGGATAATAAACATCGAATTTCAATAAAAAAAGTAACCACAATTATCATTGTTGTACAGGCTCTTGTTTTCTTTCTCCTGGCCTGTGTTTTTACAACGGCTAATGAATTTAAAAGGACAAAAAAGCAGACCGATTATGCACTGAACGAAGTCAGGGCCATTATACCGGAGCTTGCGGAAAATGAAGAATACACTACGGAACGATACGAACGCTTTGTCCGTTCCCGTTGCATCCATCTGGCTAGACGGATCAATGAGGGGTGGGTTATGAATGAGGAGGAGTTTGAAAGGTCCGCAAATTTTCTTGAGCTTTCAGACGCTTATGTGACGGATAAAGAGGGAAATATCTTAATGTCCTACGGGGAAAAGGCGCATGTTGATCTCCCGTATGAGGAAGGAGAACTCCTTAATGATAATGATGTTGGCTCCTTTTATTACAGTGGATTTTCGGATGAGCTCGAATATATCACATACGGAATCCCGCTGGAGGATGAACAGTTCCTTACGGTAGAGGTCGCTACGGAAGATTTCAACACCTTTTTATCCGATACATTTTCTTTTAACGAACAGCTGCGTGTGCTCGGAGCATGCTGCAACGTGGATGTGTTTGCTTTTTCTGCTTCGGATGGCACCATTGTTTCTTCTGAAGACACAAAGGATTACGGCGCCAGGATCAAAAAGACCGATTTTGCGAATACGGGGATATCTGTTTTTCATGTCGCTTCCGGAGATGTTCCCTTCTATATCGGCAGTTCTTTCACGGTCGAAGATGTGATCATTGCGGCAGCAGTTCCCCTTCTGGATGTCTTTCTCACCGGCGTTGCGTTTGCGCTGCAGCTTACGGTGGTGGTCACTTTAGCGGTCAGCCTGATCGGATGGTTTGTATACGGCTGCGCTGAGAAGGGAGTGGTTTCCAAAAGGGAATTCTCACAGAACCTGGTCGTTATTTCCGTGATCAGCCTGGTTCTTACATTTGCCTTTTCCTGGTTCTGGCAGGTGCTTTCCAAGGAAGTGGGTGCGTATACCGATCTCAGAAAACTTCTTACGCAAAACGCAAAAGCACAGGGCGTTTACGAGACAGAAACCGGTGAGATCGATCTATGGATGGACGATCAATACCTGCTCCAGTGCCGTATCGCAGCTGAGACGATAACTGACCATTATTATACATTGACGACCGAGGAGCTCAAAGATCTTTCCGAGATGCTTGATGTGGAGTTTACCTATGTCGTCGACAAAAATGGGGAAACGTTTATAACAGATTCCCCATATAATCATTTTGTATTCCGTAAGGACGGAGATCAATCCGCCGCGTTCCGCCCGCTTCTGGACGGAGTGGATCAGGTGGTCCAGGAGCCGATGGAGGATGACGTGTCCGGCGAATTCCGCCAATACATTGGCGTCAGCATTCGGGATGAAAACGGTGATCCGGATGGATGTGTGCTGATCTCGTTAGATGAAGATCAGATCAGTTCAATGCGGGACATGATCAGTCTGGAGCGGACGCTTCATTATGGCCTGAGCGGAGATACAGACAAGGTGTTCATTCTGGACGGAGAAGACCTGTCGGTGCTTGTCTCTACGGATGGCGAGATACAGGGGATGGATGCTGCAGATTTCGGGCTGACAAAGGAAGCTTTGGATGCAGAGCAGGTGAGCCGGATCCAATATAATGGGACCAGCGTTTTAGCCGGCAGCTATAAAATGGATGGGCTTCTTAAGAACGGCGGTTATCTTGTTATGTGCAATTATCCGGCCCGTCCGGTCGGCGCTGTCGGGACAGCGCTGCTCATTTCCGCTTATGTTTTGCTGATCCTTCTTGTTTTCGGAGGGCTTGGAAAAAAATATGTGCAGGAACTCCCCCCGGAAGAGGAAGGTTCGGAAGAAAAGAAGAACAACTATGAAGAATCTGCGCCAAACATGTTCGAGGATGAACGGGGCTTTTTCGTATTCTCCAAGCTTGCGAAAACCAATGAAAAGACGCAGTTTGAAGAGCGCTGGAATATGCGCCCGAAGAAGCCCGAAGAAATGACCGCCGGGGAACTGACGTTTAAGTCTTTGCGGCGGTATGCTTTGCTGATCTGTGTCGTTTTCCTGCTGCCGCTCGTGTTCCATTTCCTTGGTTTTGAAACTCCCTTCAGCCGTGTGCTCGGTTATGTTGCGGACGGTAACTGGGAGAAAGGCATCATTATTTTTACCGTAGCGCAGTGCATCCTTCTGATCGTTGTCATGGTGCTTTTGAACGCTATTATCAAAAAGGTGCTGTATTATATCGCCAGAATATCTCCCGCCCGGGTAGAAACCGTGTGCCTTTTGATCCGAAGCTCCATGAAATACATATTCGCCATTATTGTCCTGTTTTATGTTCTGCTAAAATGCGGGATCAATCCGACAACGCTCCTTGCCTCCGCCGGAGTGCTTTCCGTGGTTATTGGTTTCGGCGCACAGCATATTATGGCGGATATCCTTGCCGGCTTCTTTATCATATTTGAACGGGCTTTCGATGTCGGGGATTATATCAGGATTGATAACACCTACGGCATGGTGACGGAGATCGGGCTCCGCACGACAAAGATCAGCTGGTATGCGGATGTCACGGTGATCAATAATTCCGAGATCAAAAAAGTGATCAATGAGACCGGAGGTGTGATGCGTATGATCGTGCCGGTCAGAGTCCGGTATGAGGAAAAGTTGGAAGAGCTGGAGAAAAAGATTGAGGATGCTCTTCCCGGGATCGGCAGCCGGATGAATGGCGTTGTGAAGCCCCCGGCCTATCTGGGCGTGGAGAAATTTGCGGATAACGGATTTGATCTGCAGTTTGTGCTGTATGCAGACGGGTACAAGAGAATGGTGGCACAAAGGCAGTTTTTGAGAGAGATCAAGCTGTTCCTGGAGAAAAATAATATAGAAACACCCTATGAACAGGTGATCATCCATGAAAAATAAATAACTTCTTGCGTTCATTTTCGACTAGTGCTATACTTTGTCGATAAAAAAAGAGAGAATGAACAGATCAGGAGGAATTATGAAGAAAAATTGTATCGCAGGAATGTTAGGAACAGTAATGATGATGGGAATGGTCATGACCGGCTGCGCCAATAAACAGGCGGCTCCCGCAGCGTCTACGGAAAGCGCTCCCGCTCCCGTTCAGACGGAAAGCAAAGTGGAGACAGAGGAAACGGTTGAGATCGCAAATCCCTGGAGAGAATGTACGGAAGAGGAAGCACACGAAGCTTGCATGCGCCTTTTCAAGGCTCCGGATGGAGCAGTAGTGAACGGGTGGAGCCTTATGGAAGTGGAGTCCGATGAAAACGGCGTGCCGGGACCGCTGGTGCAGCTGGACTTCCGTATGGACGGAATTGACTTCACGGCGAGAGCAGAGTATGGCGCTGATCCGGATGAGGATATCAGCGGGGAATACGTTACCTTCGACTCAGAAGAGGATGTAACGCTTGCCAACTGGGGAGAGGGCAATATGCCCGCGACGGTGTATCGCTGTATCGAAGACGGCTGGACGATCGATGTATGCACCTGGTATGATTACGAGATCGGAATTGCGTATGCGCTTATCGCCGAGGCTGAGGATCTGGACGGCTTTGATATCCAGGCAGTAGCAGAGCAGATGTATGATCCGTCAAGCGAGCCCTACACCGGAGAAGATGAAGAAGAAGCAGAAGCTGCTGGTGTAAACGGACAGAATCCGATGATAAACTTTGTCGGCCAGTATTATGCAGGCCGCGGGAACTTAAGTGTTTCCATGGATACCGACGACACCGCCCTGATCCAGGTTTGGTGGGGAAGCAGCGCTTCCGAACACAGCGAGTGGGTCATGCACGGAACCTATAATGAGAGCACAAATTCCATTGATTATACCGACTGTGAAAAGCATGAGTATACGTTAGATGAGAACGGTGAAGTGGTCAGCGATGTGGTTGCCTATACCGACGGCACCGGCAGCGTGATCCTCAATGATGACGGTTCGATCACCTGGATCGATGATCAGGAACACATTGCAGACGACCTGAAGATGACATACTAAGAAAAGAATAGAACGAAATCCAAAACGGCGGCCCGGTTGACGGACCGCCGCTTTTTCCACGGTCATTTCAGGGATGTCGGAAAAAGGGGAGAGGTCAGCATAGCGGAGCGTTTTCTTTTCGCAGAATACCACGGATGAAATAAATGGTGTACTGATCCATAAGGTATGAATAAAGAGGGTGAATATCCGAGAACTGTTTTATGACAATATTAGGGGGTAGAGGGAACATATCGACCTCTACATCGCGGACAGCATCAGACAGGTGAGGTG